>NZ_JBEOVY010000051.1:0-29928 GCF_040295745.1 Saccharopolyspora sp. NPDC002686 | reverse complement strand
TCGTGTTCCCGGCGGCGCTGTTTTCCGTCTGGGGGTGGCGCGCCCCCGCCCCCCCCCCACCACCCTCAGCCGCGCGGGGCACTGGGGAAACCCGCAGCGCGGCCAGGGAGATTCCGGGCATGTGTCATCGCGACCGGGGAAGTGTTCACCGGGTAGTTGGTGCTCCGCTGCGGCGGCCAGCACCTCCGCGAGCTCCGGTGGGACCGGGAGCCCGGCCTCGCCGAAGCCCAGGTGCGCGATCCGCTCTCCCGCGGCTCGTTCGGCCTGCAGTCGCTAGTTGACGGCGAGCGTTGCCGAATGGGCAACCGCGGTCGATCTCGGTCTCTCGTGCCGGCGATCCAGTATCGCCGGTTCAACCGCTCACGCCTGCGCGATCGGTCCGTACAGGTCTGGTCGGCGGTCCCGGTAGCGGGTCTGGAAGAGCCTGGTGCGCACCAGCAGGTCGGCGTCCAGCTCGGCACGGGCGGTGCCCGGCTGGTCGTCCAGCGCGGCGGGCAGTGTGCCGTCCGGGGCGCCGATCGCGCTGGTCCCGCAGAACGGCAGCTCTCCTTGCGCACCACACCGATTCGCCGCGACGACGTAGCACTGGTTCTCGTACGCACGCGTCGCGGTGAGCCCGTGGTAGAGCGTCGGGTTCGGCAGCGTCGGCGCCTGGTAGCTGACCGCGATCACTTCGGCGCCGCGCAGCGCCAGCACCCGGGCTGCCTCGGGGAACGAGTTGTCCGCGCACACCAGCACCCCGATCCGGCCGAGCTCGGTGTCGAACGGGGTGAGCTCACCACCGGGTTCGAAGTAGCTCTTCTCCAGCCTGGGCAGGTGGATCTTGCGGTGGAATTCGGTGCTGGCATCGGGCCGGATCAGCACCGCGGTATTGGCGATCACGCCGGTCAGCGTCGCGTGCCGCTCTGCGAACCCGACCACGACGTGGGTCCCGGTGGACACCGCGGCGTCCCGGATGGCCTGGGTGAACTCGCCGCCGAAGTGTTCGGCAGCGTGGTAGTAGTCGGCCAGGTCGTCGGATTCGGCGCTGACCGGGTAACCGATGTTGGCCAGCTCCGGCAGCACGATCAGCTCCGCGCCCGCCGCGGCTTCCTCCTGCACCCGCTTGGCGAACCGCTCGGCGTTGCCGGTGGGGTCCAGGTAGCCGATCTCCTCCTGCACCGCGGCGGCGGTGAACTTCGCTCGCATCTGTTCCTCCTAGGCCGGAACCTGTTCGGCGGCTCGACGTGGCGCCGGGGTCAGCAGGCTGACGCCCGCGGTCACCGCCAAGTTGAGCACCATCGCGACCAACCCGGTGTTCAGTCCGAACAGGACGCTGTGGCCGGCGCTGATCAGGCCGAAGGCGAACCCTTCGCCGACCAGGATGCCTGCGACCACGCCCGCCTTGGACACCCGAGGCCAGATCAGCGACAGCAGGACCGCCGGGAAGAACTGGCTGACGCCTGCGTACGCGGTCAGCAGCAGACTGCTCAACGCTGCGGTCGAGGTCAGCGCGAAGCCGAGCGCGATCAGCATCACCAGCAGCACCAGTGCGCGCGAGACCCGCAGCACGGTGCGCGGGTCGGCGTTCGGGCGCAGCAGGCCCTGGTAGACGTTGCGCGACAACAGGGTCGCCGAGCCGAGCACCAAGGCGCTGGCCGGCACCATCGCGGCGAGCGCCCCAGCACCGGCGATGAATCCGACCAGCCAGTCCGGGCTGGACACCAGCACCAGCTTCATCAGCGCCAGGTTGCTCTCCGCGCCTTTCAAGCCGGGCACGACCATCAGCGCGGTCAGCCCGGCGAAGAACACCAGCAGCAGCGCCAGCTGGTAGAACGGCAGGAACGTGGCGTTGCGCCGGATGCTGCGCTCGCTGTTGGCGGTGAACGTCGCCTGGAAGAGTTGCGGGTACATGTAGAAGCCGAGGCTGGACATGATCACGGTGGAGATGAACCAGCTGACGTCCATGCTCGAGGTGGCACCTGGCAACGCCATGTGGCCCGGGTGCGCGGCGTTGACCGCGTCCAGCAGTCCGGAGAACGAACCGAAGTACTGCAGCGGGATCACCACGCCGACCACGATCACCGCGGCGATGATGAGCACGTCTTTGAGCGCGCTGGTCCAGGCGGTGGAGCGGATACCGGCGACGAACACGAAGACCGCGACGAACACGAAGGCGACCAGCAGGCTCACCGCGCGCGGGATGCCGGTGACCGTGGTGACGATGTCTCCGAGCCCGACCAGCTGGATCACGGTGTAGGGCACCACGAACACCACGCCGATGACCGCGACCAGCGCGCCCAGCCCGCGGCTTTGGAAGCGGTGTGCGAAGTAGTCGCCCTGGGTGAGCAGGCCGTGCTTCTTCGCGTAGCGCCACAGCGGTGGCAGCAGGAAGAACGACACGATGTAGGCCATCGGGCCGTAGGCCAGGATGAACAGCGACGGCCCGCCCTGGGCGTAGGCCTGGCCCGGAGCGCCGAGGAAGGTGAAGGTGGTGAACGCTTCGCCGGCCATCAGGACCCAGAGCAGCAGGGGCCCCATGCTGCGCCCGGCCACCGTCCACTGCTCCAGGTCCATCTTCTTGCGGCCGCGGGCGGCGAAGCCCAGCGCGATGCCGCTTCCAGCGATCAGCGTGGCGATGACGGCGGCGGTGCTCACTCGTGTCCCTCGCCTTCACCCAGCGCTCGGTCGGCCAGCCACAGGAACAGCGGGGTCACCAGCACGCACGCGGACAGCCACAGTGCGAGCAGTGGCAGCCCCAGAACCACGCGGTCGCTGTTGAACAACGGCACGCCGACCACCATGGCCGCGTACGGGATGAACCCGAGGATGAGAGCTTTGCGCAACGGGGCCCTCCTCTGTCGAAGTTCGTCGCACGGGACCGCGCGACGCAAGGATATTTGCACAAGATGATGGCTATGCCAATGAGGTTGCTCAGCGTTTACGGGTGGAGAAGCGCCCGACGCCTGGCTGCCCGTCTCGTGCCGACAAGGCGTTAACAGGAACTTTTCTCCCGCTCGCAACCCAAAATCGGTCAAATGGCGAAGGGTGTGGGAACCCACCCTTCGCCGGTCGACAGCACGCAAGGAGATTTGCACAAGTCCACGCGGCGAATGATGGGCGGGCGGACGAGACACGGAGGCGATGTGATCAGCGAAGCCTGGGGAGCTCATCGGTAACCTGCCTGGCCAGTTCCATGCGTCGGGATCGAGGGAATGAGCCAGGTGCGGGCGAAGGTGTGAATCCCTTTGCGTGTCAACATGTTTCGTCCGGTTTGAGGGTGTCGCGCCGGTCGTGTGACTTCTGGGAATTCACGGCGGTGTCGCGGCCAATGGGCGGGCCAGTCGATGCGGCATCTCGGGGTCGTGCACGGCCTGCCGCGTCCGGTCCCCGCTCGGTCGAGCTCTCGGGTGGGTGCCGGGCATCGCGAAGTGCGTCGGAGGCATCGAGGGCTTTCTGCAATCAGAATTGCGATGTACATTGTTGCAATCGCGCTTGCAGAGCGCTCCGCCTCGCATCCGGGAGCAGGGCTCGTGTCCACAGCACAGAACGACGAGATCTTCACCGACGCCCAGTGGTTGGGTGACGTCTTGCCCGACGTGCCGCTGTCCAAGGCTCAGTCGCGCGTGGTCGACGTGATCGCCCGCAATCCGCAACTGGCGTCCTACGCGGACATCGCCGAGATCGCACAGCGGGCCGACGTCAACAACTCCACCGTGGTCCGCGCCGCGCAGACGCTGGGCTACCGGGGCTGGCCGGACCTGCAGCGCGAGCTGCGGGCCCGCTACCTGGTGCTGATCTCCTCCGAGGACACGCTCGTCGAGCACGGCGAGCACCGGAGCCCGCTGCACGACGCCCTGACGCACGACATCGACAACCTGCGCCAGGCGCTGGACACCAACACCGCCGCCGACGCCGAGGCCGCCATCGCGGCGCTGGCCGCGGCCAGATCGATCCTCGTGGTCGGCGTCGGCTCCTTCGCCGGTCCGGCCAGCGTCATGGCCCACCTCGGTTCCACCATGGGCTACCCGATCTCCCTGGAGAACCGGGCCGGGGTGCACCTGGCCACCGCCATCAACGGCCTGGGACCGGGCGACGTCCTGGTGGTCATCAACATGTGGCGGTCCATGAAGCAGCTCATCGCCACCACCGAGGCGGCTCGCGCTGCAGGCGCGACGATCATCGCGATCACCGACATGCGCCGAGGACGGCTGGCCACCACCGTGGCCGACCACCTGCTGATCGTGCCGTCGGAAGGCATTTCCTTCTTCCAGTCCGTCACCGCGGCCACCTCGGTGGTCTACGGGTTGCTCGCCGGGATGCAAGCGGCCCAACCGGAACGCAGCCGCGCCGCCATCCGCCGCACCCAGCAGCTGTGGAAGGACCTCGACATCTACCTCGACTAGGACGAATCGCCAACGTCCTCGCGAACAGGAGCTCTGATGGACAAGCAAATCGCCGTCGTCGGCCTGGGGTCGATGGGCGGTGCCATGGCCTCCGCCCTGCAGCGGTCAGGCTGGCAGGTGTCCGGGTTCGACCCCTCGCCTGACGCGCGTTCCGCCGCGGGGAGTGGCGGCATCCGCACCGTGGACGAGGTCGGGCTGCTGGCGGGAACGCCCTACGTCGTCCTCTCGCTGCCTTCGGCCCGCGTGGTCGAGGCGACGGTTCCCCGCCTGCTGGAGAGCGCGGGCACCCTCGCGATCGTCGACACGACGACGTCGGAGCCGAACACCAGCGTCGAACTCGCCGCCCTCGCCGCCGAACGGGGCGCGGCCTTCGTGGACGCACCCGTTTCGGGTGGGCGGGACGGCGCTGCGACGGGCCGGTTGACCGCGTTCGTCGGGGCCACCGCAGAAGCCCTCGACGCGGCCCGGCCCGTGCTGGAGGCCCTGACCGGCGGCCAGTACCAGCACCTCGGCGGTCCCGGCTCCGGCAACGTGGTCAAGCTGCTCAACAACGTCCTGGCCGCGGCCAACCTGGTGTCCGTCGGTGAGGCCCTCGCCGTCGCGAAGGCCTACGGCGTGGACCCCGCCGTCGCTGCGGCGGGGATCAGCGGAGCTTCCGGCGGCAGCAAGGTCTCCGCCGCGATGTACCCGGACTGGGTGCTCTCCGGCACTCACGACTCCGGTTTCTCCCTGGGGTTGATGGCCCGGGACGCCGCGCTGGCCATCGAGATCGCCGGCCGGCGCGGCGAGCGGCCAGGTCTGCTGGCCGAGGCGAGCCAGCGCTGGCAGGACGCCCTCGCCCGCCTGGGCCCCAGCGCCGACTTCACCGAGATCGCGCGAACCGTCGCTCCCTCCCTCACCCGCGAAGGATCCCCTGACGCATGAGCACGCCCCCGACGACTTCTTCGGCCGCCACTGCACGCCAGGCCTTGGACGCCGCTTTCCCGCAAGGCCTCGGGGCTTTCGCCGACGGTGCCGTCGTCACCGGCGGTGGCGAGCGCATCACCCTCACCTCCGCTGCCACCGGCGAGGACTACGCCGACTTCAACGACCTCGGCCGGGAGGGCACCGACGCCGTCTTGGCCAGCGCGGTCCGCGGGGCCGCGAAGTGGGCTGCGACGGACGCCTTCGAGCGGGCGGCGATCCTGCGCGAGGTCTCCCGCGCCGTCTCCGAGCACGCCGAGGAACTGGCCGTGCTGGAGTCCGCCACCACTGGAAAACCGATCCGGGACACCCGCGTCGAGGCAGCCAAGGTTGCCGAGATGTTCGGCTACTACGCGGGGTGGGCGGACAAGCTGATGGGCCGGACCATCCCGGTCCCCGGCAACTGGCACACCTACACCGAACGCGTCCCCTGGGGCGTCGTCGTGGCCATCACCCCGTGGAACGCGCCGCTGTTCACGGCCGGTTGGAACTCAGCCGCCCCGCTGGCCGCAGGCAACGCCGTCGTCGTCAAACCCAGCGAATTCACCCCGGCCTCCACCGTCAGGCTGGCCCAGGTGGCGCACCGGGCCGGTCTGCCGGAAGGCGTCTTCAACGTCGCCGTCGGCCTCGGGAGCACCGTCGGCGCCGCGCTCACCAGCGATCCTCGCGTCGGGAAGGTCTCGTTCATCGGCTCGGTGGCCACCGGCCGTCGGGTGGCGGTCTCGGCGGCCCAGGCCGGTGTCCCGACCGTTCTCGAACTCGGCGGCAAGAGCGCCAACATCGTCTTCGCCGACGCGGACCTGGACCGCGCGGCCGACGGTGCCATCGCGGCCGTGTTCTCCGGCGCCGGGCAGTCCTGCGTGGCAGGCTCGCGGCTGCTGGTGCAGCGCAGCGTCCACGCCGAGTTCGTCGAACGCGTTGCGGCGCGGGCGGCGCGATTGCGCCTCGGCGATCCGCTCGACCCCGGCACCGAGGTCGGCCCGATCATCACGGCACCGCAGTTCGCCACCGTGACCTCCCTGATCGAGGCGGGGCTGCAGGACGGCGGCCGCCGGGTCACCGGCGCGGAGTTGCCCGCCGC
The DNA here is from genome assembly GCF_040295745.1 of Saccharopolyspora sp. NPDC002686. Taxonomy (NCBI): domain Bacteria; kingdom Bacillati; phylum Actinomycetota; class Actinomycetes; order Pseudonocardiales; family Pseudonocardiaceae; genus Saccharopolyspora; species Saccharopolyspora sp. NPDC002686. The sequence continues at coordinate 23,499 of NZ_JBEOVY010000051.1, read as the reverse complement.
GCTGACGGGCACGCCGCTGGCGGCCGGCCACTGGGTCGTGCCCACCTTGCTCGACGGGGTCACGCCCGCCAACCGGTTGGAGACCAGCGAGGTGTTCGGCCCGGTGGTCGGCGCCGACGCGTTCGACACCGAGGCGGAAGCGATCGACCGGGCCAACGGCACGAACTTCGGCCTGGCGGGCGCGGTGTGGACCGGCGACGTGTCCCGCGCCCACCACGTGGCGCGCTCGGTCAAGGCCGGAACGTTCTGGATCAACTCCTACAAGACGATCCACGTCGCCGTCCCCTTCGGCGGTTTCGGCGACTCCGGCCACGGCCGTTCCTCCGGGCCGGGTGTGCTCGACGAGTACACCCAGACCAAGGCCGTCTGGGTGCCCACCCGCGCCGCGGGCGCACCGTTCCCGTCGCTGAGCTACTAGGAGGCGCAATGGGAATGATCCAGAAGGAAGACCAGCCGGAACCCCTCGCAGGAAGCAGCAGCCAGATGACCACTCCCGCCGCTCCGGCCGGGACCGGAACGAAGCAAACGCTGCCGATCGCCGCCCTGGCGCTGGTCATCGCGCTGGTCGTCCAGTTCGTCGGCCAGGTCGAGATCGACCTGGGCATCGGGTCCGTCATCATCTTCCCGATGGTGTGGGGGCTGGTCCTCGGCCTGCTGGTGTCGGTGCAGAGGTTCAAGCCGCTCGGCCTGGATCTGCAGAAGGCGGCCTCGGCCCTGGTCGGCGTGGCGGTGATGCTGCTGGTGGCCCGGCTCGCCTTCAACATCGGCCCGAGCCTGCCGACCCTGGTCAAAGCGGGGCCCGCCCTGCTGCTGCAGGAGGTCGGACACCTGCTCGGGACGGTCGCCCTCGCCCTGCCGCTGGCCGTGCTGCTGCGCATGGGCAAGGCCACGGTCGGCGCCACGTTCTCCCTGGACCGAGAGCCGTCGTTCGCGATGGTCTCGGAGAAGTACGGGCCGGACTCGGACCAGTACCGCGGTGTGCTGGCGATGTACGTGTTCGGCACGCTCTTCGGCGCGGTGTTCATCACGCTGCTGACGTCGCTGGTGGCGAACTGGCGGATCTTCGATCCGCTGGCGCTGGCCATGGGCGCGGGCGTCGGGTCCGGCTCGATGATGGCGGCGTCCATGGCGAGCATCGTGGACGCGTACCCGGCGGACGAAGAGGCCGTCCTGGGCATGGCCGCCGTGTCGAACCTGATCACCACGATCCTCGGCGTGTACGTCGGGATCTACCTCGCGCTGCCGCTGGCCGACCGGTTCTACCGGTTGCTCACCGGAGGCCGGGACACCGCCGCTCCGGGATCGAGCGCGCCGGCGGCTTCCGCCGGTGCCGGGGCGGACGAGGTGTCGGACAACCGCGCGTTCCGGGAGCAGGTCGCGGCGGCTTCCGCCCAGGTCACGCTGCCGCTGTGGCTGTCGCTCGCGGTGCTGACGGTGCTGGGCATCGGCACCGCTTCGATCGCGGCCGGTGCCTTGAGCTGGAAGGTCGTCGGCGGGTACGCGGTGCTGCTGGCCCTGGTCCTGTTCGGGCTCCTGCTGGCGAAGGTGTCCCGGAAGATCTCGGCGATCGTGTGGATCACGACGGTGGGCGCCTACATCTCGAGCCCCTGGTTCCCCGGCGCGGAGGTGCTGAACCCGCTGGTGAAATCGGTGGACTTCCTCTCGATCGCCACCATCATGCTGACCCTGGCGGGGCTGTCGCTGGGCAAGGACATCCCGCTGCTGCGGCGGATCGGCTGGAAGATCATCCCGGTCGGCCTGGTCGCGATCACGGCGTCGTTCCTCCTGTCGACCGTGATCGCCGAGTTCGCCCTGGGTTTGTGGGGCTGAGCAGTCCGCCAGGGTCGTACTCTGAACGCAGCGAGGCAGCACAGAACAGCAGGTCACCGGGTTAGGTGGCGGCGAGGATGAGACTGTGCGGGAGAACGATCCGTTGATGGCGGGGTTGGTCCCCGAGGCGGACCGGCATGTCCGGATGCTGCTGGAGTCCGGCCGCCCGAACGCCGCCGGCCTCGCCTTCAAGCGGCTGATCGCCGACGGGGCCAACCACGTCGATGGCCCGTGGGACTCCAGCGTCGTGCTCGTGCACCGGGCATACCTGGCGTGGCGGCTGGACCGGATCCCGCTCGCCCTGGACCTCGTCGCCGAGGGGTGGACCGGGCTCGACGTCGACCGGCCGGAGGGCGGCGCCGCCGCCCAAACCATCGGCATGCTCGGGGATCTGCTGCAGGCTGTCGGGCACCACGACGCCGCGCGCGAGTTCATCGCCCAGTCGGTTCAGGTCGCCCGGCGCTGCGGGGATCCGGAGGTACTCGCGCACTGCCTGGAGCGGGAGGCGAATTGCTGGCAGCTGCGGGCCATGAGCGCCAACAGCACCGCCGACGACTGCTTCCGCGCGGCGCTGGAGCTCTTCGACGAAGCGCTGTCGCTGGCCTCCCCGGGACAGGTCCGCGATCGCGTTCGGGCCGGCAGTGCTCGGGCGCTGGCCGCCCTCGGGCACCTCGCCGAAGCGGAGAGCCGCGCGGTGCAGGCCCTGGCAGCGGGCGAGGAAGCGCAGGACCGCTACACCTCGGCGATCGCGAACTGGGTGCTCGCCGAGATCCGTCGGCACCAGCACCGACTGGCCGAAGCCCGGACTTTCGCCCGCCGAGCGGTCGAAACAGCGGAATGGATCCGGGACACCAGGCTGCGGATTCGGTTCTCGCTGGCGCTGACCGCGATCTGCCGAGAGCTGGGCGACCCCGTCGGAGAAGCCGCCGCGCTGCGCAGCATGGTCGCCGCCAGCAGAACCGCGATGCGCGTCCTGCAGACCGCGCTCGGCCAGGCCCTGGACCAACGCCGCGCCGCCATCGAGGCGCAGCGCCAGGAGTCCGCCGCGCAGCAGGACGCGTGCCAGGACCCGCTGACCGGCCTGCTCAACCGGCGCGGCGTGGAGAACCGGGCCTCGGCTGCCGATCAGATCTCGGTGCGGTGGCTGATGGTGATGGACGTCGACAACCTCAAGGAGATCAACGACGCCGCGGGCCACATCGCGGGCGACGCCGTCTTGCGGGAGTTGGCTCAGCTGCTGCGGCGCGAATGCCGCTCCGACGACCTGGTCTGCCGATGGGCGGGCGATGAGTTCGTGGTGCTGCTCGCCGACCGGACCGACGGCCCGGAGCTGGCCGAGCGCATCCGCGCGGCGGTGGGGACCCACGACTGGACGCCGCAACTGGGCCCGGGAGGCCGACCGCCGACCGTCAGCGTCGGCGTCGCCGTCGGCGCGACCTCTTTCGCCGCCCTTTTCGTCGCCGCCGACCGAGCCCTCTACCGGGCGAAGCACGCCGGCCGCAACAGGGTCGAGGTCGAAACCGGCCAGGCCCTTCCGCCGGCACCGATCTGACGCACGCGGATCGGATTCACAGTCCTCGCATCAAGCTTCTCCGTTCCGATCAGGGATTTCAGCTGAACTCCTGTGCAGAGCTGGTGGCCGCAGGGGCATCCGCAGCGAGTTCGGTCAGCAGATCACCCAACCCCCGTCGACGTTGAGGGTGTGGCCGGTGACGTATGCCGAGGCCGATGAGGCCAGGAAGAGGACCGGGCCGGCGAGGTCGTCAGGTTCGCCGATCCGGCCCAGCGGGATGTGCCGGCGCACGATCGAGTCCGTCGTCTCCTGGTCGGGTAGCAGTTCTGCGGTCATCTGCGTCCGCATGTAGCCGGGAGCTATCGCGTTCACCCGGATGCCGTCGGCTGCCCATTCGTAGGCGAGGTTCTTGGTCATCTGGATCACGGCTGCCTTGGTCATGTCGTAGACCGAGGAGCGCTCGCCGTCCACGACCTGGCCGCCGATCGAGGCGATGTTGACGATCCGGCCACCGCCGCGCTCCCGCATCCGCTGGGCCGTGGCCTGCGCGACGAAGTAGGCGGCACGGACGTTGACCGCGAGCAGTGAGTCGAACTTGGTGGTCGGGAACTCGTAGGCTCGGTCGCGGGCGGTGATTGCGGCGTTGTTGACCAGCACGTCCACGCCACCGAACCTGGCACAGAGGTCGTCGAGCAGTTGCTCGACGGCGGTCGCATCGGTGACGTCGAGCGCGGCCGGTTCAGCGCGGCCGCCGGCACCCGCGATGTCTTCTGCGACGTCTTGAGCGTCCGTTGCCAGCACGTCGGCCACCACCACCAGCGCCCCGGCACTGGCCAGCGCCCGGCACTGCGCTGCTCCGAGCCCGCGTCCGCCTCCGGTCACGAGGGCTACCTGGCCGGAAAGGTCGAAGAGCTCACGCACCTCCCGACACCTCCGAGTTCGTCGTCGTGGGTGCGGCAGGTCTGCTGCGGCTGGCCTCACCCAGCGTCATCCCCTTTGTCTCCGGCGCCCAGAGGTGACTCACCAGGTAACCGAGCGCGCACACTGCCGCGCTGACGTACATCGCCGTGGCCACCCCGAACCCGTCGATGATGCTCGGCAGCACCAGAGTTCCCAGCGCGGCTCCGATCCGGCTCACCGCAGCGGCGATACCAGCCCCAGCAGCACGCAGGCCGGTCGGGAACAGCTCGGCGGGATAGGTGAACTCGAGCACGCCTCCGGCGGACAGCACGATGCTGAACAAGATGAACAGGCCGACGACGATGGGCGCGGGCGCGTGCTGGTAGGCGCCGAAGACGACCAGCATCACGGTCATGATCGCCATCGTCCACAGCAGCAGCGGCCGCCGTCCGATCCGGTTGATCAGCGCCATGCCCACCACACCACCGACCACCCAGAAGGAGGTGATCACCAGCGAGCCGAGCGCACCATCGTCGACTCCGAGACCCAACAGCACGGCGGGCAGGAAGGTGTAGATCGCCAGGTTCTGCCACGCCCGGGCGAACCAGAACCCTCCGGCGAACAGCGTTCTGGTCCGCCAGCGGGCGGAGAACAGCACTCGGTAGGGGTGCCCGGCCGCCGGTTCCTCGCGCAGATCGGCCGTCGTGATGCGCGGGCTCAGGTACTGCCGGCAGATCAGCAGCGCCTCGTCGAGCCTGCCCTTGCTGGCCAGCCAGCGCGGTGACTCGGGCAGCCCTACCCGGAGCATCAGCACGATTGCCGAGGGCACGGCGCTCGATGCGAGAACCCATCGCCAGGTCGAGTCGCCGAGGTCGGGGAACACGATTCCGACGCCGAGCGCGGCGATGTAACCGGCCGCCCACACGGTGGAAAGGCTGCCGAGGAAGGGGCCTCGGATGCGGCGTGGGGCGAATTCGGACAGTAGCGCGGGGCCGATCGCGTAGTCGGCGCCGATGGCGACGCCGATCAGCAGTCGGATCACGAACAGCTGCCACGGCTCGGTGGCGAAGAACTGCAGCACCGAACCGATCAGGAACACCGTCAAATCCGCTGTGTACAGCGCTTTCCGGCCGATTCTGTCGGTGATCGGGCCGAAGACCAGACCACCGAGGAAGAGGCCGATGAGGGCGGAGGAGCCGAGCAGCCCGGACCACCAAGCGGTCAGGCCGAATCCGGCCGGGATCAGCGGCAGGGCGATCGCGATGGCGCCGAGGATGTAGCCGTCGATGAACATGCCGCCAGCTGCGGCGAACCCGACCCGGTAGTGGAATCGGCTGGGTGGGAGGTCGTCGAGCGCTGTGCCGGGTGCTGGTAGGTATGGCATGGAGCCACTCCCTTCGCTCAGGCGGGTCCGGCGACCTGCCCGTAGTCGAGCACGAACCGGCCGCGGGTGAATTCGGCCCCGACCACGCGAAGTGGTTCCAGCACGCCCAGGCGATCCCCGGCACCGTCTTTGAGGTTCAGCGACGCCCGACCTGCGGTCCGCTCGGTGACCGCGGCGTCCGGTAGCACGTTGCGGACCATTGCGGTCGCCGACGCATTGGCGTCGACCGGGCCTGGCGAGCGGCGCACCTGGAAACGCGGTGACAGCACCGGGAAGTCCACCTGCGCACTGGCATCCGGCTCGAACTCGGCGGACATCAGCGTGCCCAGGCGGGAGCACGTCGCGCGGATCTGGCTGCTGTCGGCGTACTCCAGGTCGACCTCGGCGAGCTTCTTCGGATAACCCCAGATCTCCCGGCCGACGGTCAGCGCGTCGTCGGTGGTCACGTATTCGTAGGCGACGTGCGCACCGACCTCGCCCCGGTAGGAGCACGGGACGACAACACCGGCCTCCTGGTACGGGCGTAGCCCGGACACCTGCTGCACGTCCATGAAGAAGACCTCGAACAGCTCACCGACCGGTTCCAGCGCTGCAGGCAGGACTGCCCGCAACGCCTCCACCGAGGTGCGAGCCAGCACCCCGAGACGGCGGTAGGCGGTGTAGACGTAGGGCGGCGGAGGGTAGAGCGGGTCGCGTTCGGGGCCGCTGATCTCGAGCATCGGTGCTCCTCGTCAATTGGGAGCCGTCCACGCCGGACGGTGCTCAAGACGACAACACGGCCGTTCGACGCCGGTCCAATACCAATGCGCCCGAACTCTGATACCGCAGCGATATCATGCCCGCCATGGAGTTGTGGCAGCTTCGGTACTTCGTGGCCGTTGCGGAAGAACTGCACTTCGGCCGTGCCGCACAACGGCTGAAGATGGCGCAGCCGCCGTTGTCGCAGCGCATCAACGAGCTGGAGGCCGAACTCGGAGTCAAACTGTTCGACCGGTCCCGCCGCGGCACGGCGATCACCGAAAGCGGTTCCCTCTTCCTGGAACACGCCCGCCGAGTGCTCGCCGAGGCGGAGGTGGCGCGGCAGGCGATGCACCGGGTCCGGCCACTGGAATCCCAGCGGATCTCCCTCGGCGTACCACCGGACACCCCGAGCGTCGCCGTCGAAGTGGCCTACCGCCGGTTCGCCCGAAGTCGCCCGGACCTGCGGCTGGACATGCGCGAGCACACGTCGAACGAGCAGATCGCTCTGATTGCTGAAGGAAGGCTGGAAGCTGGTCTCATCCGGCATCCGGCCGACCTCACCAGGCTGGCCGAGCACCGGTGCGGGATCGAGCTGGAGCTGCCGATGGGCGTCCTGCTGCCGCGCGAACACCCACTGGCTTCCGGCGATCGCATTGCGCTGCCGGATCTGACCCCGATGCCGCTGATCATCTTCCAGCGCACGATGGCGCCGCTGCTCTACGACACGATGCTCGCGACCTGCCGCTACCACGGATACCTGCCCGAGGAGATCAAGCACGCGCACAACCCGGATCTCGTCGCGGGGTTGGTGCTGGCAGGTCGAGGAGCCCACTTCGTCGAACGACGACCGTTCGAGCCCGCTGGCCTGGTTTGGCGCCCCCTGACGGGAAATCCGCTCGTCTGGCGGACATCCACCGTCTGGGGCGGACAACAGGACTCCGACTTGATGTCCGATTTGGACCGTGCGCTCACCGCAGGCCTCAAGCAGGCCGGCTACCGACGGCTCCGCAACAGGAAACCAACCACCGACCGGCGCGGATAACAGGGCCTCTCGTCGGTCCTTCGTGCTGTACGCGGCTACAGGTCGGGTTCGGGTCGTGCTTGGAGGTCGCTGGAGGTGTGCAGGTCTACGCTTTCCATCGCGGTCCAGTACCGGTTGGCGTCGCCGACGGCCGTGGTCAGCTCGTCACTGAGCCGGGCCAGGTGGGTTCCGGCGACCCGGAGCTTGTCGGCGGGGTCATCGCTGATCCTGGCGCGTTCCAGCTCCTGTTGATCGAAGCGCCCCACCTGGTCGGCCAGCACGGAGCTGAGGTTGCCGAGTTGAGCGAGCGTGCCCACGATCGCGGAGCCGAAGGCGTAGAGGTCCTGCAAGGATGGTTGCGGGGTTCGGGCCTGCTGGCTCACAGCCACCGCCACTGCGTCACGCGCCTGATGCAGCGCTTCCAGAGGATGTTCCTGCTCAGACACGAGGTGCCTCCTCCGCTCAATCGTGGATTCTGCTCCGAGCTCACCGCATCATCGTCCGGCCTCCGTCGCGGCGGCTGCTGCCGTGGTCCAGTGGGCTTCTGCCATGCCACATTGCCATCGTCTGCACCACCTCCCACTGCCGGAAAACAGGCGAAGCGGCTCCATATAACTGGGAGTGGATGTCCTTGCATATCTGGTGTGGTGGTTTCAGAATAAGTGATGCAAGGCTTTTGGCAAGAGGCCTACCAGCGGAAATGAGGGAGGTGAGCGGCTGTCGGTCATGTCTGCTCGCGGAGCGCTCGGGGAGCGAGCGTCCCGACGGGTGCGGGGCCTTTCCCCGGCGCTCCCGCGGCCGAAATCGTGTGCGGTGACGATGAACGTGTGAAAGGACGTGGTCAGTGATGACGCTGGCGTTCGATCCGTTCTTCCGTGATCTCAACCGGCTGACCGCCGAGGTGTTCGGCAGCGCCCGCGCACCCCAGACCATGGCCATGGACGCCTACCGGGCCGGCGATGACTACGTGGTCGAGTTCGACCTGCCCGGCATCGACCCCGAGTCGCTGGAAGTCAGCGCGGAGCACAACACCCTGACCGTGCGCGCCCAGCGCCGCGAGCGCCCGGCCGGGGAGGGCGATGCCGAGGTCAGCTACCTGACCGCCGAACGCCCCCGCGGCACCTTCTCCCGCCAGCTCTCCCTCGGTAGCGGCCTGGACGTGGACAAGATCAGTGCCGACTACACCGACGGGGTGCTCACCGTGAGGTTGCCGGTGGCCGAGCGGGCCAAGCCGCGGCGCATCGAAATCGGTCACGGCGGCGGCCGCAAGGTCATCGAAGGCGCCACCCAATGACCCCTCGCTCCCGGGCCCGGCCTGCAGCCGGGCCCGGCGTGCATTCCGACCTCACGAGGTGCCGATGACTGCTCAATCGCCCGACGACCAGGTGGCCAGCGCATTCGACGACGTCGACTACCCCGCCTACACCATGGGCCGCGCCGCCGAGATGCTCGGCGTCACCCCTGAGTTCCTCCGCAGCCTCGACGCCGCCGGGCTGCTCACCCCCGACCGTTCCGCCGGTGGGCACCGCCGCTACAGCCGCACCGAGCTAGCCCTCGCCGCCCGGGTCCGCGAACTCCTCGACTCAGGCCTCACCGTCCTGGTCGCCGCCTGCCGCATCGTCGAACTCGAACGCGACCTGGCCACCGCCCAGCGCTCCGCCGGCGCCGACGGGACGCCCTGACCATCAGCGGCGCCCCGCGGTCCGCGAAAACCCGGCCCGACGGTGGTCACCGGCGTCGATGTGCGGGATGGGCGTGCCGGGACAGGTTCCTGCGGCGAGGGTTGTTCTTTGTGATGTTCCGTTCGAGCCCCATCGGTCGATCCTCGGGCAAGCGGAGGGACGCCGATTCACGCCATCTTCGCGAAAACTGTTGAGGCAGGCAAAGTTCTGGCCGACATGCTTACGCTCCGGCTAAGTGTCCACTTAGGGCTGCAGGTGGCAAGTCAGTGGAAGCCGACCGCTTCCCGGGCGAGCACGTCGGAGAAACCTCCGACTGCCCCGGGTGCTCTATGCGGTTTCCTGGACTGCCTCGATGAGAGCTCCGGCGGCGAGCAGGCCGAGATCGTTCGAGGCGAGCGGGCTGTCGCCGGTGAGGAGCTTGCGGTCTTGGTGGGTCTTGCCGGTCATGTCATCGTTGAGGACCGTCAGGCCCTGCTTGGTCAACCGATCGGCGACGAGCCACCGCAGCCGCCCTGGCAGGTAGCCGATGTCAAGGTTCGGGCCTTCGTCGAGAGCATCCGGGAACACGCAGACGGAGTAGCCCTTGAACGGCGACTCCTGCTTGCCCAGGGATGCGGCTAGCAGCGCGGCCGGGCCGTGGCACAGCGTGATGATGAATTTGTCGTTCGCCAGAGCCCAGTCCAGCGTGTCCTGCACTGCCTCGCTCTCCGGCAACCCGATGACGGCTGCATGCCCACCAGGGATGAACACGGCGAGGTAGTCGGAATCCGCTCCGAGTTCGTCGGCGACGACCTCGGTGAGTTTCTTGGGCTGCTTCAGCTTCGGCTTGAGCGACTCATAAGTGGCCTGTACGGCTTCGTCCTCGTGCGGCATGGCCCACAATTCGAGTTTGGCCGGGTTGCCACCGATGGTCGCGACATCGACCTCGAAACCGGCCTCGATGAGGTGGTGCAGGGGAAGCAGCATCTCGACCGGATGGTTGCCCGTCGAGAAGAACTTGCCGTCCTCCAGCAGGAGGTAGCGCTCATCCGCGGCGATCATGAGGATCTTCCACTTGCCCCCGGTGTATTCACCCTTGTGCTGCACACCGGCGAAGTTGGTCTTCGATGACGTGTACTGGCTCAGCGAATACGGGGACGGGAAGAACGCGTTGTCCTCAGCTTCGTCCGGCGTTGGATTCTTGCTCAGATCGGCAGTATCGGACGACATCTCGTGAACCTGCTTTCATCGTTGAACCTGGTCGAACGTGCGGCCTAGCGAACATCAGCTCGGTGCCCGCAGGACGATCTTGCAGCCGTGGGAGCCGCTTTCCACTGGCCTTCGTAGTACTGGACTATCCCGGTGACTCGCCCTCGGGGCACGATGACCGGCTCACAACACCTGGCAGTTCGTCTTGTGGTTGGACAACAAATGTCGATTACGCTGGGGGCGAGGTTGACCACCGGGCGGCGACTTCGGGTTGGGGAGGTGCGGTGAACGCGCGACGCGATGGGGCAGCGGACGAGGTCGCTCCCGCTGTTCGTCGAATCATCGATGGCGTCGAGGCGTTGTTCGATGTGATCGTGGCGCGCTCGGTGGAGAAGACCTGGGCGCAGGTGCCCGCATACGCCGCGAGCCCGGACGAAGGGCTGCGCGCCGAGCTGACCGCGCATGTGGACGCGGTGTTCAGGGCTGCGCTCACCTCGCTGTCGGAGGCCAGGTCGCCGCAACGTTCCGACTTTCCGGTCACCTGGAAGTACGCGGCGAATCGCGTGCGCCAAGGCGTCACCTTGTCCGACTTCCTCCAGGCTTACCGGATCGGGCAGGTCACCCTTTGGGAAGGTCTGCTGGAAGCCGCGGAGGACGACCCTGAGGCGCGTGAAGCGGCACTCACGCTCGCCACTCACGTGATGCAGGTGATCGAAGTGGGCAGCACGGTGGCGGCGGAGGCTTTCCTGCACGCCCAGCAGCATCAGGTCGCGGAAACCGACCGAGTCCGTCGAGACCTCCTCGAGGACCTGCTCGCGCGCCGCGACCTGTCGCCCGGCCCTAAACAGGCCATGCTTCGGTCGGTTGGCCTCGAGCCCGAGACCAGGGTGAGCGTTGCGTCCGCCGCACCGGTCGGGCCGCTGGCCGGTGATTGGACCCTGCGCGAAGCGGTATCCGCGGTGCGTGAGGCGGTCGGCGCCGGCTATCAAGGGCTCACGGTCGTACGCCAGGACGAGGTCGTCACGATCTCCCCGGTGCGCTCCAACGGAATCAGCGGTGTAGTGGACGTCTTGGAGCAAGCGATTGCGCGGCTGAGCCGTCGGGGAATGCCGTTGGCAGTGGGTATCAGCACCGTCCACGAGGGCCTGACCGAAGTGCCGGAAGCCTATGCCGAAGCATGCGCGGCCAGGAACGGGCTCCGGGGTGAGCCCGGAGTGCTGGCGCTTCCGCTGCTGTCCACCTTCGACTACCTGGTGCTGCGTGATGATGAGACCGCCCGTCGGCTCATCCGGCCCGCGCTGCGGCGGTTCGTGGAGGAAGACCGGGCCCGAGGCGGCGCACTGATCAGCACGCTACTGGAGTACATCGCCAGCGATCTCAACGCGAAGGTCGCGGCGGAACGCCTGCACGTGCATGCCAACACCGCCTATTACCGGTTGGATCGCATCGCTGAGCGCACCGGGTGCGACCTGCGGCGGCTCGCCGACGTACAGGAGCTCTTGATCGCCGTGCGGTTGCTGTCCGGTCGCCCATCGGCCGGATCGTCGCCGGGGAGTCCGTGAACGCACCCCAAGTTTGTGACCCGGCCACTAAGGGCAAAGCGAAACGCCCTGCTCTCGCAGGGCGTTTCGGGTTCAGTGCCGCGGGCGATCCGGTCGGGTCACTGCACGACCTGGACCTCGTCACCGACGTTGAGCTTGTCGAAGAAGGTCCGCGCGGACTTCTCCGACAGGTGCACGCATCCCGCCGAGCGGTTGGTCAGGCTGCCCTGGTGGAACGCCACGCCGGTGTTGGTGAAGAACACGGAGTACGGCATCGGCGCGTTGTTGTACTCCCGGCTGACGTGGTCCTTGTCCTTGTACTGGACCTGGAACGTTCCGGTCGGGGTGGGGGAGTCGGGGCGACCCCCCAGCGCAGAGGCCTCGCCGTAGTAGACCTGCCCATCCCGGATCAGCCAGGCGCGGTTTCGGGACAGGCTCACGCATGCCTTCGCCGTGACCGTGCACGGCGTCCCCGCAACCAGGGCGGATGAATCCGCGGGTGCGGCTTCCGCGGTCGGGACCAGCCCGGCGAACAGGCCACCCGACAGCGTCGCGATCACCGATAACGCGATCGTCTTCCTGCGAGACATCCATTCTCCCCTCATGATCAGCGGCTCTGCCAAAACGCTTCCGCCAAGCCGAACCGCCGATTCCGGTCATTCGGCGTGGTGCCAGCGCTCGGACGGAGCTGAACTCTATTCGGTCCCCGATGTGAGCTGGGAACCGACCTTCTTCGAACGGTGCGAATATGGCTTGTTCGGACAACGGGCTGGATGAAACCGCCGAGTTGTGCGAGATTGCGGCATTGATCCATTTTGACCAGTTCGGCGAAATCCGGAGCAGCTGAGTTGTGCACGTACTCGGGTGAGTCGCAGGCAGGACGTGCGGTTCGCTTTTCGAGCGTGCGGCGCGGAGCGGGGGCTTCGAACATCTCGTTCCAGCTTGGCCGACATCAACAGCCGAAGGCAAGAGCGCGTTGGCTGTTGTCGATGTCCGGAGTCGATGTCGGTGGGTTGGGACAAGATCACCCACGTGTCCCGCACGTCTCGAAGGGGGAGCATGGTTACTGCCGATAGATCCGGATGGGCTGGGCTGAGCTTCTGGGCTTGGACGGATTACGGCCAAATCCGGGCGCGGCTCGACGCGGGCGCCGATCCGAACGCCCCGGTGCAGACAAGTCGGCCCTTGCACGAAGCGGCAGAGCGCGGTTCGCCGGAAGTGGTCGCGGAGTTGGCGCGTCGCGTCGATGACCTCGACGCGGAATGCGAGGGCCGCACGGCGCTCTGGCGCGCCGTCTACGCCAACCGCCCGGACAACGCCCGCGCCTTGGTCGCCGCCGGCGCCGATCCGAGGCGGCCGACGATCGCGGGCTGGTCACCCGCCCGCCTCAGCCTGGCCGGGCCGAATCCCGACCTGTTCGACCTCGAACCCGGGGAACTCGAGCTGTCCCGAGAAGAAGTCGCCGCAGTGGCGGAAGCGCGGCGATTGACCGCGGCCCTCGGCAACCTGGAGGTCACCGAGGGACTCGGCCTGGCTTGCGTCGCAGGAATCAGCTCCGCCGAAGCGGCGCGGCGGCTGGAGGCCGTGCCCGTCGAGGGCTTCGAACCCGACCCGTTCGACTTCGAGCAGGACATCGCCCTCATCGGGGCCACCGATGTGCCCGGTGGCTGCGTCATCAGCCAGCTGTGGGGTTACGCGCCGCAAATGCCAGGTGTGACACGCCGACTGTCCGCGGGCACCATCTGCTACGGCTTTTATGCCAACCCCAAGAGCGGCGGGCAGGGGAGCATCGCCCGCGATGGTGTCATCGAGGGGTGGGATCTGTCCCCAGGTGGTGACCCCTACCCCGATGATCCCGCCGAACAAGTCCTCGCCGCCTACCTCTACCAGCGCAACGCCGTCGCCTACTGCTGCGCCTATGCAGGTCTGCGGCTGACCGACAGCCGCGCGATCAACGGCAAGCCCGACCGCTGGCTGCGGCTGCCCGAACGCGACTACTGGCAGTGGACCTGACGAGCTCCAACGCGGCGCCGGGTGCTGCTCTCGCAAGCGGCGCCCGGCGACACGGGGATTCTGCTCTCCCATCGGGGTGGGGCTGGCGAAGGAGACCGCGAGGAAACCCGCGCCGGACACCGCCCCCGGTCTTTACGAGCCGGTGAACCAGATCGCTCCGACGACGGGCTGATCGTCGAGATCCGGTCCCGGCCTCACCCGTTGAGAACGTCGTTGCCGAAGCGGGACAGCCCCGGGGTGGCGGCGTACCCGATGTGGGGCAGGCCGAACACGTCCTCGATGCTGGCCAGCAGGGAGTAGTGGTTGTAAGGCGTGTCGGTCGAGGTGTTCGGACGGGTGTGCGGCGACAGCACCAGCGTGCCCGTCCGGCCGCCGCCCATCCCCGTCAGGCCGGGCAGCGGGGCGTTCGGTCCCGGGCCCTCGCCGCAGCACGCCGCGGCGTCCCCGCCTTCGGACTCGTCGAAGGTGATGATCAGCATGCCGTCCTGCTTGAAGGCCGGGGATTCGGTGATGACCGGAACCCACTTCCGCAGCCACGCGTCGGCCGAGACCAGGCCGCCCGGCTGGCCGTCCACGCACGGTGCATCGTGCCCGTCATCGCAGAGGTTCGGTGTGATGTAGGTGAGGTTCGGTGTCGTGTCCGCCCGAGCCAGGTCCGCGGGCAGCGCGTTCAGGTCGACCACCCGCTCTCCGCACGCCGGCGAGTTGATGATCGATGCGAAGTAGACGAACGGGTTGTGCCGCGCCGCGTACTGGTCGCCGACCTCGGCGCGCTGCGTGTCGTCGGGTGCGTTGAGCTCGGGGTGGCGACACGGGGTACCCATGTCCTCCATGTAGCCCTTCCACGTCTTCCCCGCCGCCGTGAGCTGACCCGGCAGGGTCGGCACGGACTCCGGGTACAGGCACCCGCGTCCCACGGCCTGCCCGGGTTCGGCGGTCCCGGTCTGGACGAACGGCGTGAAGACCTGGCAGTCGGACTGGGTGTCGGAGTTCGGCCCCTGCCCGGAGATCTGCGAGATGTAGTTGTCGAGGCTGAAGTGCCCCGTCGCGTGGTACTGCGAGAGCAGGACGCCCTGCGCGCGCAGCGTCTGGCTCAGGTAGGGCGCTTTCGAGGCCGGGCCCCACGTTTCGTCGAAGCCCTTGTTCTCCAGGTTGATCACGAACACGTGGTTCACCTGGGGTTTTCCGGACCCGCTGGCCGGGGTCGGGGTGGTGAAGTTCGTGCCGGCGAGCACGGCCCCGACTACGGCGAGGCAGCCGAACAACGACAGCAGCAAGGGATGTTTGTGGATCACGGCGGGCATCTCCGGGAATCGGCTCAGCCGTCGTTGCGCGGCCGGGTCAGGGTGAACGACTCGAAGGGCTGCGGCTGCGAGCCGGAGCCGGGCGAGGTGTGGAAGTAGGTGACGTGCAGGGCGGTCGTACCGCCGGGTTCGGAACCGGGGTCGACGTCGATCAGGGCGAAGCCGAACGGCCAGCTCGGATCCCGCACCGCGGACCAGGTCGCGACCTCGGGCTGGACCGACGTCGCCGTGCGCCCGGTGATCACCTTCGCGACAGGTGGCGCACCGTCCACGCCGCCGCCGTAGGTGTTGGTGGGGATGTCCGTTCCGCCGCCGCCGAGCACCATGTGCACGGTGCCCTTGCTGGTGTCCACGACGTCGGTGCCGGTGGCCACCACGCTGGGGCGCAGCGTGGGACTATCCGCGTCCACGCCCCGGACGGGGTGGGTGCGTTCGTAGTCGTGGTCGTGCCCCGCGAGCACGAGGTCCACGCCGTAGCGGTCGAACAGCGGCCCGAACTCCTCGCGGATACCGAGGTCGCTGCCGTTCCCGGTCGACGACGAAAGCAGCAGCTGGTGCATGCACACCACGATCCAGTCGATGCCGCGGTCGGCGCGTGCCTGGGCCAGGGTCGCTTCCAGCCACCGCTGCTGCGCTCCGGCGCTGTACCCGCGGATGTAGAAGTTCCCGGCGTCCTGGAAGCAGACGTCGTCGTTCTGCAGCACGACGAAGCGCACCGAACCGGCGGTGAAGGCGTACCAGTTCCCGGAGAACTCGGGAATCCCGTTGTCCGGCAACCAGAACCTGGTGAGGTAGGAGGCGAAGCCCTGCGGTCCGTTGCCGAGTTCGTTCTCGTGGTTGCCGGCCGCCGGCATCCACGGGCGGTTGCGGGCGGAGCGCATGTTGTTGTTGAAGAAGGCGTTCCACGCCGCCGCGGGGTTGTGCTGGAGGTTGCCGTAGGCGAGGTCGCCGTTGAGCAGGTGCAGGAGCGGCTTCTTGGCCTCCACCTGGTCGACGACGTAGGCACCGAACGGTCCGGAGACGGTGTAGGTCGTGTCGCCGGTTC
This sequence comes from Saccharopolyspora sp. NPDC002686, assembly GCF_040295745.1. Classification (NCBI taxonomy): domain Bacteria; kingdom Bacillati; phylum Actinomycetota; class Actinomycetes; order Pseudonocardiales; family Pseudonocardiaceae; genus Saccharopolyspora; species Saccharopolyspora sp. NPDC002686. The sequence continues at coordinate 7,337 of NZ_JBEOVY010000051.1, read as the reverse complement.
CCTGGTCGCCGAAGCTGGTGAACCGGAAGGGAGCACGCCCCCGAGGCCCGGTCTCGAAGGTCCCGGTGACCGGATCGGCACCGTCGTGCAGGACCTCGTAGACGTATTCGGTTGCGGGGTGGAGCTTGTCCAGCGGGACGTGGTGGGTGAAGACCTCGATGCCGGTGGCGTGGTCGAGGTACGTGCGGGTGATCGCCGGCACGGTGGAACCGTAGCCCCCGGCCGGCGTCCCCAGCCTGAGCATCGGATTGGCCACCGCGGTCGAGGTGGCCCACGACACCGTCATCTGGGTCGCGGCATCCGAACCGAACTGCAAGTGCAGCTGTTCCGGAACGGCCGCACCGGCCCTGGCCGGCTGCTGCCACAGAACAGGTCCCGCCAACGCACCTGCCGCGGCGGTACCGGCGGCCACCCCGAGGAACCTGCGCCTCGAAAGACCGAACTGATCTTCATTCGCGATGGAATCGTCACTCACGAGAAGGAATTGACGCGCAGGGACCTGAACAACGCGTGAACGCTGCACGCATCTAGCCGCAAGCGAAAATGGCAACACCGGGTCCAGCGAGCGGATGACCGAAACCGGTTCTTATGCGATAACAAGCACAATTCGAATAAACGAGGCTCTGCTGGCGTGTCCGGAGATTCTCTCCCCCGGAATTTGTAGAAATTGTCCGCAGTAGCCAATTCGCTGGCGAAAATTGCTGACCGATCGGTGGTCGAAGCCATCGAGATTCGCTTCGACGATCCTCGGTTGCTGCTGTGATAGCACCTGTCGCGGCCCGAGCTTGGCACGATCATCTGTTGCCGAAGGCCGGGGTAGCCCGTGGCGGGGTAGGTTGGTCTGGTGGCACGGGTGACTTTGCGTGATGTGGCCGAGAAGGCGGGTGTGTCGCGTGCGACGGCTTCGCTGGTGTTGCGGGGGACCGGGCGGGTTTCCGATGCGACACGTGAGCGCGTTGAGAAGGCGATGTCCGACCTGGGGTACGTCTACGACCGGGTCGCTGCTTCCCTGCGAACCCAGCGCGGGCAGTTCGTCGGAGTCGTGATCACCAACATCGGCAACCCGTTCTTCTCCGAGTTGTTCAAGGGGTTGGAGGCCGGTCTCCTGCGGGCGGGGTACGTCCCGCTGCTGGCCAGCACCAGCGACGACGTGGAACAGCAGGACGCGGTGCTCACCGGATTCCACGAGCACCAGGTCGCCGGGCTGGCTCTGGTCCCCGCCACGGGGTCGGACCAGGCGCTGGTGGATCGATTGACCGCTTGGGGGATCGGCCACGTGCTGCTGACGCGGTACCTCGGCGACGCCCGGCTCACCTACGTTGGCGCCGACGACGTGCTCGGTGGACGGCTTGCGGGGGAGCACCTGGTGCGGCACGGCGCCCGAAAGTTCGCTTACGTCGGCGGATTTCCGCAGATGCTGTCCCGCCGGGACCGGTTGACCGGGCTTCGGCAGGCGGTGGAGGAGGCCGGGCTGGACCCCGACGACGTCATCGACCTGCCTGGGCGGGTCAGCGGAGCGGGCGGCCTGGAGCTCGGTCGTGACCTGCTCGACCGCGGCGAGCTGCCCGACGCCGTCCTCTGCCACAGCGACAGCGTGGCGTTGGGATTGTTCCGGGCGATGCACGACAAGGGTCGCACCGACGTGCGGGTGATCGGCTACGACGGCATCGCTGATGCGGCGCTGTGGGAGCCGCCGCTGACGAGCGTCGCGGTCCACCCCGGTCGGCTCGGGGAACGTGCGGCCGAAATGCTCCTCTCCCGGATGGCGGGGCCGAAGGCGGCACCTGATGTTGAGCTAGCGGAGCCCGAACTGGTGATCCGCCGTTCTTGCGGGTGCGGTAGCGAAGGTTGACATGGGCGCGGCCACCCGTGTCTACTTGCCCGCAACCTCATGCGATAGATCGATCTACCACACGTGAAGCGGTTGCTAGATCGATCTACCAATCTTCTGCGAAGGAGCAGTGGTATGCCTTGTCGGGCGTTGCGGATCCTGCTGATCCCCCTGGCGTTCGTGCTGCTGGTGAGCGGGTGCGGGCTGAGCCCCGCGTCGACTCAGGACACTTTGATCATCTACACCTCCCGCCCGCAGGTGATCGCTCGCGGCGTCGTCGAGCAGTTCGAGCAGGCGAATCCGCAGTACCGCGGGAAAGTGCAGATGCTGACCATCGGAGCCCAGGAGGTCGTGGAGCGGGTCCGGGCCGAAGCCGGCCAGCCGCGTGCGGACGTCTGGTGGGGCGGGACTTCCCAGCAGTTCGAGCAGGGAGTGGCCGACGGGCTGCTGGCACAGGCACCGGCCGAGGCTGCGCAGCGGGTTCCCGCTGAGTACCACGGTGCGAACGACCTGTGGCTGGGCGAGATGCGCATGGCCCAGGTGCTGTTCTACAACAGCGAGATGCTCTCGCCGGAGCAGGCGCCGAAGGATTGGGACGACCTGGTCTCCCCGCGGTTCCGCGACCAGATCCTGATCCGGGACGTCGCCGCCTCGGGGACCATGCGCAGCATCTTCTCCGCCCTGGTCGCGCAGAAGGCGGCCGCCGGCGGTAGCCCGGAGGCAGGTTTCGCGTGGCTGCGGGCGTTGGACGCCAACACCAAGGAATACGTGCCCAACCCCTCCGACCTCTACCTGCGGGTGCAGCGCCGGGAGGCGTCGGTGAGCGCCTGGAACTTGCAGGACGTGCTCGTGCAGCGGAGCAAGGGCGCGCCGTTCGTTCCGGTCGTGCCGGCATCGGGCGCGCCGATGCTGCTGGACGGGGTCGGGAAGCTCAAAGGCGCACCGCACGCGGCGGCCGCCGATGCCTTCATCAACTTCCTGCTCCAGGAGTCCACGCAGCGTCAGCTCGCTGAGAAGTCCTTCCAGATCCCCACGGTCCCGCTGCGCGAACAGCCGGCGTGGCTGGCCTCCACCGGGCTGAAGGAGATGGCGGTGGACTGGCCGGAGGTCAACCGCCACGAGCGCGAGTGGATCACCCGCTGGAGCGAGCAGATCAAGGGCCGCGGCTGAGACGCCGAGAGCTTCCCCCGACAACCGCGACGATGGAGTCCGCGCATGATCCCCGTCCGACTGGACCAGGTCAGCAAGACGTATGCGAACAACACACCAGCGGTCAGCGTCGACCTGACCCTGGGCAGCGGCGAGTTCTTCACGCTGTTGGGCCCCTCCGGGTGCGGCAAGTCGACGTTGCTGCGCATGATCGCCGGGTTCGTCGAACCGACGACCGGGCGGATCCACTTCGGTGATCGCGACGTGACGCGAACACCGCCGCACAAGCGCGACACCGGCATGGTGTTCCAGAACTACGCGCTGTTCCCGCACCTGACGGTCGCGCAGAACGTGGCCTACGGGCTCGTGGTGCGCAAGATCGGCAAGGCAGAACGAAGCGAGCAGGTCGAGCGGGCGCTGAAGCAGGTCGGCCTCGCCGGTTACGGTGACCGCCGGGTCGATCAGCTCTCCGGCGGGCAGCAGCAGCGTGTCGCGCTGGCGCGCGCTGTGGTGATCTCGCCCTCGGTGTTGCTGCTCGACGAGCCTCTGTCCAACTTGGACGCCAAGCTGCGCGAGGAGACGCGGGCGCAGATCCGGGAAGTCCAGCGCAGCGCGGGGATCACAGCGGTGTACGTCACGCACGACCAGGCCGAGGCGATGGCGATGAGCGACCGGATCGCGGTGTTGGACCGCGGATCCGTGCACCAGGTCGGCACGCCGCGCGAGATCTACCAGCGCCCCAGCACGTCGTTCGTCGCGCGCTTCATCGGTGGCAGCAACGTGCTGCCGGTCGAGGTCGCCGGCCGCAGCGGCGGGGACGTGACGGTCCGGTTGCCCGGCGGCCGGGAGCTGGACGTGCGCAACGGACAAGGCGCCTCGGATCTCGAGGGGGACCTCGCCGTGTCGTTGCGCCCGGAGTCGCTGCGCTTCTGCGAGCCCTCGGACGGCGAACTGGCCGGGACCGTGACCGGTGAGGAGTTCAACGGAGCGTCCACGTCGTTCACCGTCGAGGTCGAGGGCACGACCATCACCGTGACCTCCGCCCAGGAGGACTTGCGAGCACATGTCCAGACCGGAGAGAAGGTCGGCCTGACCGCGGATCCGCACCGCGCTTGGTTGGTGACCCGATGACGAACTCCACGCTCCTGGAACAGCCTGCTCGCACCGCTGAGCCACCGAAGCAGCGCCGGATGCGGCTGCCGCGCCGGGACGCTGACAGGTTCATCTACGTCCTGGCCGCGCCGGTCGTGTTCATCCTCCTGCTGTTCGTCGTCATCCCGATGCTGCAGACCGTGTTCACCAGCACCGGCGGACCCGGGTTCGCGGCGAACTACGGAACCTTCTTCTCCGGGGCCTCGGGCGCGGCGCTGCTGACCTCGGTGGGCATCTCGTTGGCTTCGGTGCTCACGTGCGGGACGGTGGGCACGGTCCTGGCCGTGCTGCTGGTGCGCTTCGACTTCCCCGGTCGGCGCGTCCTCGAGGTCCTCGCCGTGCTGCCCATGGCATTGCCGCCGCTGATCGGTGCGGTTTCCTTCGCGCTGCTCTACAGCGAGACCGGCATCGTGCCGCGGGCGTTGAGCGCCTGGTTCGGCATCGACCCGGCGACGTCGGCGATCACCGGCGTGTCCGGCGTGCTGCTGGTGCACACGCTGACGATGTTCCCGTTCTTCTACCTGTCGGTGTCGGCAGCTCTGGCCGGGTTGGACCCGTCGCTGGAGTCGGCGGCGGCGAACCTCGGGGCCGGCCGGTTCCGGGTGTGGCGGACCGTGGTCCTGCCGATGCTGACCCCTGCTCTGGTGTCGGGCTCGCTGCTGACCTTCATGATCTCGATGGCGTCCTTCACCGCGCCGCAGCTGTACAACGTGCAGACCTTGACGATGCAGATCGTCTCGACGCGCACGTCGGGCAACGCGGAACTCGCCGCCGCGCAGGCGACCGCGCTCTCGGTCGTTTCGATCGCGTTCCTCGTCGCGATGCGCTGGTACCAGGGACGGCGCACGCACCGCAGCCTGTCCAAAGGCGCCCAGGTGGACCGAACATCGGCTCGGGGAGCGGGGCGCGTCGCCGCTCTCGTCGCTAGCGCGGTCCTCAGCGTCGTGCTGCTGGCACCGGTGTTGGTGATCGTGCTCGTCTCGCTGTCGGTCGACACGGCCTGGACCACGCAGATCGTGCCGGAGGAGTACACGCTGGACAACTACCTCACGATCTTCACCGAGCCGACGAGCCTGCTGCCGATCTCGGTGAGCGTCCAGATGAGCCTGCTGGCCACGATCGGGGCAGCGCTGATCGGTTCGATCGCCGCCTGGGTGGTCGCGCGTTGGCGCGGCGCGGGGAAGACCCTGCTGGACATCATGATCATGCTCCCGTGGGCGCTGCCGGGAACGGTCATCGGCGTCAACATGATCACCGCGTTCAACGAGCCGCAGGCGTCGAACCTGGGACTGACCCTGGTGGGCACGCTGTGGATCCTGCCGGTGGCCTACTTCGTGCGCTACGTCCCGCTGGTCTTCCGCTCGGCGGGCGCCTCGCTGGACCAAATGTCGCCCGAGCTGGAGGAAGCCGCCCGCAACCTCGGCGCCGGCCCGCTCCGGGTACTGCGCACGGTGACGCTCCCGCTGGTCGCACGAGGGGTGCTCGCCGGGGCTTTGCTGGCATTCGTGGACGGGGTCGGCGAGTACGTCGCCTCCGTGGTGATCTACCCGGCCGGGCTCGCCCCGATGTCCGTCGAGATCTACAACCGCATCTACTCCGCGCAGTTCGGCACCGCCGCCGCGTACGGGACCTTGCAGGTCGTCCTCATCCTCGTGGTGCTGATCGTGTCGAACCGGCTTCAGTCGGGCCGGAAGAGCAAGTCGGCGCTCGCCGCGGCTCCGGTCTCCTGACGCCACCAGTCCTTCGAAGGGAAACCCTCCACCCCATGACTGAACGCTTCACCGCCGGTCGGGTGCCAGACGCCGGCATCGCCCAGCTTTTCGCCACCGAGCACCGGTGGCAGAGCTGGCTCGACGTCGAGGCGGCTCTCGCCCTCTCCGAGGCCGATCTCGGGATGCTTCCGACCGAGGCGGGAGACGCGATTTCCGCCGCGTGCCGCACCGAGCGGCTGGACCTCGCGCGCGTGCGAGAGGGCATCGCCCGTACGAGCCACCCGTTGATGCCGTTGATCACCGAGCTCACCCGCGCGGTCGGCGAGCCGCACGGCGGCTGGGTGCACTGGGGCGCGACCACGCAGAACATCACCCAGACCGGAGACGTCCTCGTCCTCCGCGAGGCACACCGCACGATCCTCGCCCAGCTCGGCCGCGTGATGGTGTCCTTGGCCGAACTCACCGAGCAGTCGGCGGAGGTCGTCATGGCGGGCCGGACCCACGGGCAGCACGCGGTCCCGATCACCTTCGGCTTCAAGACGGCATCGTGGCTGGACGAACTGGAACGCCACGGCACGCGGTTGCAGGAACTCGCGCCGCGGCTGTCCGTGGCGATCATCGGTGGCGCGGTGGGGACGTTCGCGTCGTTCGGCAAGCACGGCGACCGAGTTCAGGAAGCAGTGGCCGACCGGCTCGGTCTGCGCCCGATGCGGGTGCCGGCCCGCAGCATCACCGACCACTTCGCCGAATTCGGTTGCACCCTGGGCCTGTTGGCCGGCACGGCCGGACGGATCGCCCGCGAGGTCTACACCCTCATGAAGACCGAGTACGGCGAGGTCGAAGAACCGGTCCCGGCGGGAACGGTGGGCAGCTCGACCATGCCGCAGAAACGCAATCCCCAGCTCTGCCAGGACATCCTCGGCATCACTGCGGAGATCCGGGCGCTCGTGCCGCTGATGCTGGAATCGCTGCACAACGAGCACGAAGCGGACCACACCCCGAGCGGAATGTTCGACGCGTTGGCGCGAGCCTGCATCCTCACCGGCGACACCCTGGAACGCCTCGACCTGATCGCCCGGGAACTCGTGGTCAACCCGGAGCGGATGCGCCGCAACCTCGACCTGACCGGTGGCGCCATCAACGCGGAAACGGTCATGCTGGAGCTGGGCACCAAGATCGGTCGTCAACGCGCCCACGACATCGTCTACCAAGCCGCGCAGAAATCAGCGACCGACCACAGCACGTTCAGCTCGTTGCTCGCCGAGGAACCAGGTATCGCGCAGCACCTGACCGGGGCCGAGATGACTGCCTTGCTCGACCCCGCCAGCCACATCGGACGATCCGCGGACATCGCCAGGAGCACAGCGACAGAAGGCCGAAGAGCCTCCGCCTCGATCCACCGCTGGCTCGCCGGAACCGACCGGGGCCATTCTCCGGTCAGGAAGACGGCTGGCTGAGGGACTGGTCGGGCCCGGCAACGCGCGGGCTCGACC
>NZ_JBEOVY010000050.1:0-30482 GCF_040295745.1 Saccharopolyspora sp. NPDC002686 | reverse complement strand
ATCTCCTCGATCCTGATGCGGCACGTCGCCCCCGAGGTCCGGGAGTGGGAGTTGCGGCATGCCGGGAGCGAGCCGGACGAGCTGGTCGCGCTCCCGGCGAACCCCGAGATCGGCATGTCGGCTCGCGTCTGCGTGCCGCTGCGCCGGAAGGGCCGCACTCTCGGTTACTTGTGGATGGTCGACACCGGTGACCGGCTCGGCCCCGATGAGCGGGCGGTGCTGATGCGCGGCGCCGATACGCTCGCGGGACTGCTCGCGGCGGAGGCCGGCGCGGAAGTCCGGCCGCGGCCGTCGGGGCGGAACCTCGACCAGCTCGTCCGGCGGCTCTTCGAGGACGAGCAGGTCGAGGCCTACGACCAGCTCGCAGTCGCAGTGCCGGGCATCGTGGACGGGGTTGTCCGGGTCGCTGCGATCGTCGCTGCCGACGACGGTGCGCTCCGACCGTTCCGCCCCTCGGAGTTCAGCGCCCTGAACAATTCGCTGAGCCCAGGCCTCCGGCACCTCGAGGGCTTCCTCGGTTCCTACGTTTCCCGGACGTACGTGCTTCTGGTGGTGCACCAGCGGGACTGCGGAGAGGAACTGCGGCCGGTCCTGGACGAGATCGACCGCGTCGCCTCCCGATGCCTCGCCGCCGGCTCCCGGTTCACGATCGGGGCCAGCGACGGCATGCCGCTCGGCTTGCGTTCGGCTCGCGACACGAGGAGCCAGGCGCTCGCCGCGGCGGAGCTGGCGGTGCTGGACCCCGGACTCGGCCGGCACGTGCGGTGGAGCGGGATCGGCGTCTACCGGATGCTGCTCGACACCGAGGACCGGATCGACGTCGTGCTCGCACCGCTCGACGAGGCCGGTCCGTCAGCACCGATGCTGCTGACGACGCTGGAAACCTACTTGGACCTCGCAGGCGACGTGCAGAAGGTCGCCGCCCGGCTCTCCCTGCACCGCAGCAGCCTCTACTACCGCCTCGACCGGCTGTCCCGCCTGCTCCAGGCCGACCTCTCCGACGGGATGACCCGACTGGAGCTGCACGCCGCGCTGAAGTTCCGCCGGTCCGCCAGGCGGACCCTCAAGTAGTGCTGCACACCGGCGGCCGCCACGGGTCGGCCCTGCTTGTTTAGGGTCGTCCCATGCCTCTGCTGCGTGTTGACTCCTCGGTCCTGCTGGTCGTCGACCTCCAAGAACGCCTCATGCCGGCCATCGCCGGGGCGCGTGCCGTGCTGGACAACAACGTCCGGCTGGTGCGCGCCGCCACCCGCCTGGGCATCGATGTCCGGGCCACCGAGCAGAACCCCGAGGGATTGGGCGCGACCGTCGGCGAGATCGGGGACTTGCTGCCGCGGTCGGCCGAGCCGAAGACGACGTTCGCAGCGGGGATCGATCCCGGTCCCGGCACCATCGTCGTGACCGGCTGCGAGGCCCATGTCTGCGTGCTGCAGACGGTGCTCGCCCTGCGGGCCGGCGGGCGGGACGTCGCCGTTGTCGCCGACGCCGTCGGCAGCCGCACCGAGTCGAACCGCGAACGCGGCCTGGACCGCATGCGCGCCCACGGCGTCGACGTGGTCACCACCGAGATGGTCGTGTTCGAATGGCTGCACGACAGCGAGAACCCGGCCTTCCGCGAAGTGCAGAAGCTCATCAAGTGACCAGTGCTACCCGCCTGCCCGGCCGCGGCCGGGCAGGCGCGCAGGCCCTGGCTTGATCAGGCTATTTCGACGGTGACGCCGTGCTTCTCGATCTCGGCTCGGTCGGTGTCGGACAGGCCGCTGTCGGTGATCAGCACGTCGATGTCGGCGAGGGTCGCGTGCTGGCACTGGGTCGCGACGTCGAACTTGCTGCTGTCGGCGAGCAGGACTCGTTTGTGGGCGGCGTGCAGCATGAGCCGCTTTATGGCCGCCTCAGCCGGATCGGGAGTGGTGAGTCCTCGGGTGAGGGATATGCCGTTGGTGCCGAGGAAGGCGACGTCGACGTTGATTTCTTCGAGTTGTCGTGCGGCCCAGCCTTCGACGACGGCGAGGGTGGTCTCGCGGAGTCGGCCGCCGAGCGGGTAGACGGCGAACTTGGGACGGGTGACCAGGGTCAGCGCGATCGGCAGGGTGTTGGTGAAGATCGTCAGCTCGCGCTCGGGAGGCAGGAGCTCGGCCAGTTCCGTCGTCGTCGAACCGGCATCGAGGAGCACCGAACCGGTGTGGGGAAGGTGGGCGAGCGCGGCGCGAGCGATGTTCCGCTTCTCCTCGGAGTACTCCAGCCTGGAGGCGACGGGGGGCTCGAAGGAGGCGTGCTCGACGGGAAGCGCTCCACCGTGGACCCGGCGGAGCAGTCCTTGCTGTTCCAGGACGATGAGGTCCTTGCGGATGGTCTCACCGGTCACGTCGAGCTGGGCGGAGACGCCGGTGACGGTGATCTCGCCGGTGGTGCGCAAGATGCGGAGGATCTCCTGCTGGCGCTGCGCGGCGTAGCGGTACCGATTGCCGACCGCTTCATCGGTGCGCTTGCCGTTCTGCTTACCGCCCATCGGAATCCTTCCTCGTGCCGATTTCCCACGCCCCGGGGCCACGAGGCGTGGGATACCGATTGTCCCGCGTCTAGCAGCCCGTTCGGTACAGGGCCTGCTGGATCGAAGGTTCGGCGAGATTGTCCTTGGTCACGGCTACCGTGCCGGACGGGACTTCGGCTCGCACCGGCTTGCCGGTCATGGCAGCGGTGATCTGGTCGACCGCGGCGGTTCCGATCTCGTAGGGCTTCTGGGCGATGAGGGCTTGCACGACCCCTTGCTGGAGCTGCTGCACCTGGACCGGCCCGGCGTCGAAACCGACGATCTTCACATCACCGGTCCGCCCGGCGTTGCGCAGCCCGGTGGCAGCGCCTTCGGCGGCGAACTGGTTGGTGGCGAAGATCCCGGTGAGATCGGGGTGGGTGGCGAGCGTCGCGGAGACGATGGACGCGGCCTTGGCCGGGTCGTTGTCGTTGATCTGGGCACCCAGGTACTCGACGCCGGGGTGGTTCTTGATCTGCGCCTCGAAGCCCTGCTGGCGGGCGTCGGAGGTGGTGGCGCCCGCCTTGAAGGCGATGACCAGGACCTTCCCCTTGCCGCCGACCAGGTCGGCGAGCGTGTCGGCCGCCGCGGCCCCGGCTGCTCGGTTGTCGGTGGACACCGCGGTCTGCACGATCGACCTGTTCTTGAGGGTGGTGTCGACGAGACCGATGGGGATCCCGGCCTGGCTGGCCTGCAGCAGCGGCGGGAACATGGCGCTGTCGTCGGTCGGTGCGATCAGCATCGCGTCGGGTTTCTGGGCGACGACGCCGTTGACGACGGGCGTTTGCAGCGAGGGGTCGAACTGCTGGGGTGCTTGGACGTTGACCTGCATGCTCTGCTTCGCGGCGGCGTCCTGGATGCCGCACTGCATGCTGATGTAGAAGCTGTCCCCGGAGACCCCTGGGACGAAGGCCAGCTTCTTCCCGTGCACGTCGGCGGAGATGGTCGTGGTCGCGGGTGTTCCTTGCGAGCAGCCGCCCGCGGTGGCCGCGAGGACCACGACGGCGGCGGCGATGATCCTGCTGCGCATGGGTTTCCTTCCGGTGAGGTGGGGTCAGCCGCGCTCGCGCGCGCGGCGGCGGAGCTGGTCGAGGTAGACGGCGGAGATCAGGACGGCGCCGACGGCGACCTGCTGCCAGAACGGCTGGATGCCGAGCACGACGAACCCGTTCTGCAGCACGGTCGGGATGAACACGCCGATGACGGTGCCGATCATCGTGCCGACGCCGCCGAACAGGCTGGCTCCGCCGATGACGACGGCGGCGATCGTCTGGAGGTTGTCGGTGGAATGCCCGCTGATGGTGGTGGTGGCGAACCGCGCGACGGACAGGTAACCGGCCAGGCCCGCGAGCAGTCCTGCCAGCGCGTAGACCTTGATCAGGTGCAGCTTGGTGTTCACACCGGCCCGCCGCAGCGCTTCCTGGTTGGAGCCGACGGCGTAGGTGTAGCGGCCGAAACGGGTCTTGGCGAGGATGATCCCGCCCACCAGGGCGGTCGCACCGGCGATGACCACGAGTGCGGGGATCCCGGCGAAGCGGCCGGATCCGATGCTCAGCGCGAGCGACAGCGGCACGTCGCGCACGTCCACGCCGCCGGTGATGAGCAGCGCGAAGCCGAGGGACATGCCGAGCGTCCCCAGCGTCACGATCAGCGCGGGGATCCGGGCCCGGGCGATCAGCACTCCGTTGATCAGGCCCCACCCGGCGCCGACGACGAGCGCACCGAGCAGCCCGGCGATCAGGGTGGCGGGACCGTCGCCGCCGAACGCCACCATCACCTTGGCAGCGATCACCCCGGAGAACACCAGAACTCCGTTGACCGACAGGTCGATTCCCGAGGTGACGATGACGAACGTCGCACCGACGGCGAGGACCAGGAGGATCGATGCGTCCGAGGCGATGTTGCTCAGGTTCGCCCCGGTGGCGAAGCTGCCCGGCCGGAGGATCGTGAAGAGCGCGACCAGTCCGATGAGGACGAACAGGATGCGGGTCGCCGCGGAGCTGAGCCATCGGCGGTAGGCGGGGCGCGGCGCGGGGCGATCGCCGTCGTCGACCGCGGTGTCGGGCCGCGTGTTGAGCGGTGTGGTCATGATGCTTGCTCCTTGATGACTCCGCCGGTCATTGCCGCTACGAGGTCCTGCACCGATGCGCCGGCCGTGCGCAGCGCACCGACCCGCCGGCCGAGGCGGAGCACCTCCACCCGGTCGCAGACGTCGAGCACCTGCTGCATGTTGTGGCTGATCAGAACGACCGCGATGCCCTCGTCCCGGACCCGCTTGATCAGGTTCAGAACGCCCTCGGTCTGAACGACGCCGAGTGCGGCGGTCGGCTCGTCCATGAAGATCACCTTGCGGGCCCACATCGCCGCCCGCGCGACTGCGACGCTCTGCCGCTGGCCGCCGGAGAGGTCCGCGACGCTGGCGCCGGCGTCCTTCAGCGCGACACCCAGACGCCGGACGACCTGACTGGTTTCGCGTGCCATCGCCTGCGTGTCGAGGAATCCGAGCTTGCCCAGGAGGCCGGGCTTGAGGATTTCCCGCCCCAGGTAGAGGTTCGCCGCCGGATCCAGGTCCGCGGCCAGGGCCAGGTCCTGGTAGACCGTTTCGACGCCCGCCTCGCGCGCGGCGTGCGGATCGCCGAAGGTGACCGCCTCGCCGTCGACGAGGATCGTGCCGGACGTCGGCTGGTCGGCCCCGGACAGGATCTTGACCAGGGTGCTCTTCCCGGCGCCGTTGTCGCCGATGAGCCCGACGATTTCGCCGGCGTGGACGGTGAAATCAGCACCGCGCAGCGCCTCGACGTGGCCGAAGCGCCGCACGATGCTGCGCGCCTCCAACAATGCTTTAGGCACGGAAACCTCCGAAGGATGATCTCGAAGCCGACGCCGTTCGCCGTGGGCGTCAAGGCGGCCCCGCCGGGGGATTGGTGGTCGTTGGCCAAGACCGGTGGCAGGTCGACCACCTGAGTTGGCGCGGGATCAGGGGCGCCTGCGTCCAGGTCTGGGGCCGCTGCGCTCTTGGGTGGTGGCAGAGGAGGTGAGGTGCAGAGCGATCGGTCTGCACCTCGGGACCCGGGTGACGCGGCGGGCCGACGCCCACCGAATCTTCAATTCGATGTGAATATCTTGTAAGTGTTTGGAAATAGTCGCACTTGGTTGTAAAGCCGTCAAGGGCTGTGCGCTACGCGTGCTCAGCTGTCGTTCGGCGGCCTGCGCCGGTGCGGGACAGGGCGTGGTGCACCTCGGCGACGGCCAGCGCGATGCCATCGCGCGCTCGCTTCAGGTAGGTGCGCGGGTCGACCACGGCGTCGTTCGCGAGCAGCGCGTGGCGGACTTCGGTGGTGAACGCGACGTTGAGCGCCGTCCCGATGTTGATCTTCGTCATGCCGTTCTCGACCGCGCGGGCGAGCTCGGGGTGCGGCACGCCGGAAGAACCGTGCAGCACCAGCGGGACGCCGGCGCTGGCCTCGAGCTCCGCGATCAGGGCGTGGTCGAGTCGGGCGGTCTGGGTGGTCATGGCGTGCGAACTGCCCACGGCGACGGCGAGGGCGTCCACGCCAGTGGCCGCGACGAATTCCCGGGCCTCGGTGGGATCGGTGCGCACGCCCGGGGCGTGGGCGCCTTCCTTGCCGCCGACCTCGCCGAGCTCGGCCTCCAGCCAGAGCCCGTGCTGGTGGGCCCATTCGGCGGCGGCTCGGGTCGCCGCGAGGTTGTCCGAATAGGACAGCTTCGACGCGTCGAACATGACCGAGTCGAAGCCGACTTCGGCCGTCTGGTGCAGCAGTTCGACGTCCTCGATGTGGTCGAGGTGCAGGGCGACCTGCGCGGTCGAGTCCTCGGCGATCGCGCGGCAGGCGGCGGCGAGCGGCGCGAGCCGGCCGCGGTGGAACCGGATGGCGTTCTGGCTGATCTGGACGATCACCGGGGAGCGGGTCGACTCGGCTCCGGCCACCACTGCCTCGACGTGCTCGAGGGTGATGACGTTGAAGGCGGCGATCCCGGTCCGGTTCGCGGCAGCAGTGCTGATCAGTTCGGCGGTGGGGGTCCGCGGCATGGGCGTCTCCGTTCGGGCGGCGCGTGTCTTGACATAAATCCAAGGAAAGCCCAAGATATCCAATCAAACAGAAGAAGAAAACAGGCAAATCCAATTGCATGCGCGATGGGCGACGTGCTGGTGAGGGTGGGCGATGGTGCAGACGCTGCTGGTGGGCCTGGACATCGGGACGACCGCGGTGAAGGCCGCCGTCGTGGCCGACGACGGGCGGGAGATCGCGCACGGTCGCGCCGCCACCCCGTGGTACGCCACGCCGCTCGGAACCGAGCTGGATCCGCAGGCGCTGCTCGGCGCGGTGTGGGACGCGGCGGGTGAGGCGCTGGCGGCGGTGCCGGACGGCCGGGTAGTCGGCGTCGGCGTCACCAGCATGGGCGAGGCCGGCGTCTTGGTCGACGGCTCCGGGGATCCCGTGGCCCCCGTGATCGCCTGGCACGACACCCGCGACGGGGCCGAAACCGAGCAGTTGGGGCAAGACCTCGGGACGCTGTTCTCGTCCAGGACGGGATTGCCGCTGCGCACCCAGTGGTCGCTCACCAAGCACCGCTGGCAAGTGCGGAACCTGGTCGGCGCGCAGAAAGCAGTGCGCCGGTTCAACATCGCTGAATGGGTGGTGCGGGCGCTGACCGGTGTGGAGGCGAGCGACCGGTCGTTGGCCTCCCGCACGGGATGGCTCGACCTCTGGACCGGCCAGTGGTGGGACGAAGCGGTGGAGTGGTCGATGCTGCGGCCGACGTTGCTCCCGCCGCTCATGGCGTCCGGCCAGGCCGTCGGTGTCGTCTCTGCCCCTGAAGCGCCGCCGAGGCTTCGCGGTGCGACCGTGACCATGGTCGGGCACGACCACCAAGCAGCCGCAGTCGGTGCGGGCGTGCGGGAAGCCGGTGACGAGCTGGATTCCTGCGGCAGCGCTGAAGCTCTGGTGCGCGCGGTCCCGGTTCCGCTCGCGCAGGCAGCGGTCTCGGAACTCGCCGCTGCCGGGATCACGGTCGGCTGGCACGTGCTCCCGGACCGCTGGTGCTTGCTCGGCGCTACCCAGGGCGGACTCCTGATGCGGCGCGTGCTCGATCTCCTCGGCTGCGCATGGGAGGATCTGTCCACGATGGACGCTGCTGCATCGGCGTTCGAGCCCACCGGGATCGCGGTGTCGGACAGCATTGCGGGACGCGTGGACATCACCGGAATCGGCGATCACGCCTCTCCTGGGCAGCTCTGGCGCGCAACCGTCACCGCGGCGACCGAGCAGGCGGCCGCCCTGCACCGCACCATGAGCCGGATCAGCGGGCCGCACGGTCGGATCATCGTGACCGGTGGCTGGTCGCACAGCACGGCTTTCATCGGCGCCAAGCAACGCCAACTCGGCCCGTTGCACCGACCGGCGGTGGCCGAAGCGGGTGCGCGTGGAGCCGCGCTGGTCGGCGGTGTCGCCGCCGGGATCTACCCCGGCATGACCGAACTCCCGGCGCCCGCCGAGGTCCACGACGAGCACGTCGCGCCGCTCAGCATCCGCTGACCCGCAGGTGGCGCGCACCAAACGCCTGCCATGCCACGTGAAGGGGAACGATGAGGGCACGAATCAAGGAACGCACCGATGAAGGCCAGCGCATCGCGAGCCCACCCGACGTGCAGATCGCTACCGCTCCGACCGCGGTGAGGGCAGCATGATCACCACCGTGACCGCCAATCCCAGCGTCGACCGGACCATCTGCATCGACAGCCTCGTCCGCGGAGACGTGCTGCGCGGTACCCGGAGCTCCGTCGAGCCGAGCGGCAAGGGGGTCAACGTCACCCTCGCGCTGCACACCCACGGACATGCCACCACAGCCGTCCTGCCGCTGGGGGGTGCCTCCGGCGCGGAACTGCGCAGCATGCTCGACGCCAGCGGGGCCGGCTACGTGGCCGTGCCGATCGCCGAAGCAGTGCGCAGCAACATCAGCCTCCTCGAACCGGACGGTACCGTCACGAAGGCCAACGAACCCGGCCCGCAGCTCACCCCTCCGGAAATCGAAGCGCTCGCCGAGGCCGCGATCACCGCCGCGACGAGCGCCAGTTGGCTCGCCTGCTGCGGCAGCCTGCCCGTAGGCGTCGCGCCCGGCTTCTACGCCGACCTGATCGCCCGGGGGAGTGCCGCTGGATGCCGAACGGTCGTGGATTCATCGGGTCCCTGCTTGGAGAAGGCGTTGGACGCGAGCCCTGACCTGATCAAACCGAACATCGACGAGCTGGCCGAGCTGACCGGACGGCGCCTGCACACCCTCGGCGATGTCGTCGACGCCGGCAAACTCGTCCGCGGCCGCGGTGTTGGTGCCGTCCTGGCCAGCCTCGGGCCTCGCGGCGCCGTGCTGCTCGACCACGACGGAGTGCTCCACGGCGAAGCGCCCGTGGGCCGTCCCGTGTCCACAGTCGGCGCTGGTGATGCTCTCCTCGCGGGATTCCTGGCAGGCGGAGGGCGTGGAGCCGAGGCTCTGCACATGGCATTGCGCTGGGCGGCCACCGCTGTTCAGCAGCCCGGAACTCTGTTTTCCGGCGCGGATTTCAACGCCGACCCCGGAGTCACCATCACCGCCACCCCCGACCTGTCCCTGCGGCTGACCTGATCCGCCCCCGGCGACCGGGAAGCAGGAGCAGCCGACGATGCCTCGGGCGCGCCGAGCAGTCGGCTTCTCCACGCAGGCTCGGTGTCAGTCCGGCGGCCGTGCGCCCTGCCGGTCGAGCTCCCGGCGCACCGCTGGTCGTGGGCTTCGGCGGCGGGTCGGTGGGTGATCGTGCGCGGTCAGGTGCGTGCCAGTTGGTCGCGCTTGCGTGTGATCTCCTCGAACAGCTGGTGGAACGACGCGGCGAACTTGTCCACTCCTTCGCGTTCCAGCACTGCGGTGACGTCGTCGTAGTCGATGCCTGCAGCGGCGAACCGGTCGAAGCAGCTCCGCGCTTCGTCCACGCCCTGCTCCAGGGTGTGCGCGACGTGGCCGTGGTCCTGGAAGTCGTCCAGCGTCTGCCTCGTCATGGTGTTCACGGTGTCCCGGCCGATGAGCTGCTCGACGTAGCGCACGTCCCGGTACGCCGGGTTCTTCGTCGAGGTGGAGGCCCACAGGCAGCGCTGCGGGTTCGCACCGGCGGCTGCGAGCTCCTCCCACTCGGCACCGGCGAACATCTCCTTGTAACCCTGGTAGGCGAGTTTGGCGTTGGCGATGGCGAGGGTGCCCTTGAGCTCGTCGTGCTCACCGGTGGAGTCGAGCCGGCGGTCGGCTTCGGTGTCGACCCGCGACACGAAGAACGAGGCCACCGAGGCGACCGACCGGAGGTCTCCGCCGTTGTCCCGGAGCCGTTGCAGCCCCCGCAGGTAGGCCTCGCCCGCGGCGCGGTGGCGGTCCAGGGAGAAGAGCAGCGTGACGTTGACCGGGATCCCGCGGGCGATGGTCTCCTCGATGGCCGGCAGCCCGGCTCGGGTGCCGGGGATCTTCACGAACAAGTTCGGCCGGTCGATCATGCGGTGCAGGCGTTCGGCCTCCGCGATGGTGGCCCGGGTGTCGTGTGCCAGGTCCGGGTCGACTTCCAGGGACACCCATCCGTCCCGGCCGCTCGGGTCGCGGTCGAAGACCTCGCGGAGGGTGTCGCACGCGGACCGGATGTCCTCGCGCGCGATGGCCAGGAAGATCTCCTTGGGATCGGATTCCTCGGTCAGCAGGGTGCGGAGCTGCTCGTCGTAGTAGCCGCCCTCCGCGATGGCGCCCTGGAAGATCGTCGGGTTGGACGTCACCCCGGCCAGTCCGCGCTCGACGAGGCGGGCCAGGTCACCGTCGCGGAGGAACCGCCTGGACAGGTAGTCGACCCAGGCGCTCTGCCCGTGCTCCGCCAAGGCGTGCAGTGGTGTCCTCATGGCATCTCCCGTACGAGTCGTCTCCAGCGGTCTACCCGGAAGATCCGCCGGCAACACCCGGTCGTCTCGGCCGGTGTGCGCTGGGCCGATCCCGCGGCGCTCGGGCGCGGGATCGTGCTGCTGCGAAACCGGATGTGTGCGTCGGGGAGGTGCCGGGTAGCGCTGGGCGGCTGGTGAAAATCGACAAGTGGAGGGGTGAGGAGCACGTGGCCGCCACATCTCGTCTGCCCAAACCCGTCAGCGAGGCCTGGCACTGGCAGCTCCAGGCCGCCTGCCGGGACGTGAACGTCAGCCGGTTCTTCCACCCGGAGAACGAACGCGGCCCGGCGCGCGACGACCGCGAGGAGCAGGCGAAGCGGATCTGCGCAGCGTGCCCGGTGATGCGGCAGTGCCGTGAGCACGCGCTGAAAGCCCGTGAACCGTACGGCATCTGGGGCGGCCTCGGCGAGCGGGAACGACGCGAATTGATCGGCCGCAACTGCGCCGCGTGAACGTGTCTTGCGCAGCACCTGATCGCCGACGTTTGCCCGGTGGGCCGCGGGGGAATGGGACGGGGTGCGGATGTTTCACCATCCGGTCGGTATTTCATGTCCGGAGGCGGATGTCATGACGCAGGGAAAGCAGACACCTCGGGAGCATTCCTCCGAACCAGCGGAAGGGCCGCAGCAAGCGGACATCAGCAAGCCGACTCCTGGTGAGCAGGGGACGAAGGCTCCCGCGGTGGAGACCGAGCTGAGGCGTCACTCCGATACCGCAACAGAAGGCGAATGACCCTCGCCCGCGAAGGCAGCGGATGTCGGTGGGGAAGTGGAGAAGCCGCGCCGCCATCGCGGCACGGCTTCTCCCCGCAGGCTCGCTGTCAGTCCGGCAGCCGTGCGCCCTGCCGGTCTAGCTCCCGGCGCACCGCGGCCGTTTCCACGTCGCCGTCGCGGGCGGTGAACGCCGCGGCTACCCCGGCGGCTTGCCCGGTCGCCAGCGCGGTACCCATGACGCGCAGCGAGGCGCCCGCACCGGCGTCACCGTCCACGGTGCGGCCGGCGCCGAACAGGTTCGACGTGTTGCGGCTGCGCAGCACGTCCAGCGGGATGCCGTAGTAGCCCGGCTCCCCGATGTGCTTCCACTCCGAGGGAATTCCCGGTCCGGGATGGGACTCGATCGGCCACGCGCAGACCGCCACGGCATCGTCCACCGGACCCGGCTGCAGCACCTCCTTCTCCGTCAACTGCGCGCGGCCCACGAGGTGGCGGGACTCGCGCGTGCCCAGTTCCGGTCCGGTGCTGACGATGTAGGCATTGCCGCATCCCGGGAGCGACCGGATCGCCTGGAGGTAGGCCTGGGCCTGTCGCCGGGCGCTGCGCTCGGCGCGGCTGGTGTCCGCAGCATCGCGGGCGTCGTACCCCTCGTCGGCCAGGTAGGTGATGACGTCTCCCGACACCGGCATCCTCGCGATCAAACCCCTCTCGCCGGTCAGGTCGTCCCGCCCCGATTCCTTCGCCGAGCGGATCAGCGAGGCCAGGGCGCTCCGGTCCACCGCGACGTCGGCCGGGATGCCGCCGAATCGGACGCCGAGCGTGCCGTTGATCACCCAGCCGTCGTTGCCGTACCGCACTTCCGCGCCGCCCTGGTGCGCGAGGTCGGCCTCACCGGTCGCGTCGACGAATGCGTCCGCGGTGTAGGAGTGGGTGCCCGAGTGGTCAGCGACCCGCAGCGCGGTGATCCGGTCATCGCGCCGGGTGGCGTCGAGGACGTGCGAGTGCAGCAGCACGTCCACGCCCGCCTGTTCGCACAGCTCGTCCGCGACGCGCTTCACCGATTCCGGGTCGAACACCACCGCGACCGCCGTGAACTTGCGGGGCTCGGTCACCGCGTCCAGCTCGCGCAGCCCGGCCAGCACCTCCTCGGCGACCCCGAACACGACCTGGCGCAGTTCCTGGGTGTAGAGGCCGCAGTAGGTGACGACGTTGCGCAGGGTGGCGGCTCCGCCCAGGCACGGACCACGTTCGATCAGCAGGGTGCGCGCACCCGCGCGCCGCGCGCCGAGGGCGGCACCGATACCCCCGGATCCGCCACCGGCCACGATGACGTCGTAGTGATTGGTCACTGTCCGAATCCTTTCCTCAACGAGCAAGGGTTTCCGGGGACTGCACGGGAGCGGTGGTGGCGGTGTCGCGTTCGCGGACGCCGAACATGAGCAGCATCCCGAGCAGCGGGCCGGCGGCGAGCGTGGCGAAAGCCCAGAAGAACGACCCGGTCGCCTGGAACACGCCACCGATCACCACCGGCACGATCGCGCTGCCCAACTGCCAGAACGCGTTCGTCATGCCGGCAGCGGAACCAGCGAGCCGCACACCGGAGAGCTTGGGGATCAACGCCGTCATGAGCGGGCTGTACACGTACGCCGCGACGCCGAGGAACGGCGCCACCCACAGGAATCCGGCCAGGTCGTCGCGGGTGCCGAAGACCAGCAGGGCGATGACGAATCCACCGAGCACGACGATGGTCGGTACTTTCCGCCGTCCGCCGAAGAGATCGGACACCACGCCCACGAGGGGCTTCGCGACGATGGCCGTGATCCCGAAGATGACCACGACGGTGCCGGCCTGGACCGGTGAGATGTGGTTGCCCTTGATCATCAGCGCGTTGGACCAGGTGATGAAGCCGTAGGTCCCCCACAGCCCGCCGAATCCGGCGAGGCCGAGCAGCCAGAGGTCCCGGTTGCGCGCCAGCGGGCGCAGGCTCGGCAGCTCCCGGTGAGCCTCCACGACTTGCTTCCCCGGGCGGAGCAGAAGGAAGCACAACACCGCGACACCCATCGAGACCGCGCCGAACAGGTGGTACGAGGCACGCCACCCGGATGCGGCGATGAGACTCGGCACGACCGCGTTGGCGATCACGGTGCCGAGCGAGGTCGCGGTCATGAACAGGCCCATCGCGAAGCCCCGGTCCTTCGCCGGGAACCACTGCGCGATGAGCTTGATCCCGGCCGAGTAGTCGCATCCCGCGAACACGCCGACCGCTGCCTGGAACGCGATGCCGAGCACGACGGAGTCCGTTTCTCCGAAGAGGATCATGAAACCGCCGGCGAGGAACAACGAGGCAGCGAGCACCACGCGCGGGCCGAGCCAGTCCGTCAGCACCCCGCCCGCGGCGTTGGAGATGACGTAGCCGATGTAGTAACCGGTGGCGAACACCCCCAGCCCGGCCAGCGAGACGCCGAGGTGCTCGCCGACCGCCACCGAGGCAGGACCCCAGGTCGACCGGTCCACTGCTGTCATCGTGAACGCTGCCCACGACAACACCAGCACCACCCACCGGTAGGGGTGCCGTGCCCCGACGGGATCGACGACAAGACTCATCGTTGAGCGTCCTTTCTCCACACGCGGTGGTCCTGCCTGCCAGGCAGAGCTCGGGTGCCCCGATGGTCGATGGCGTGCCCCGCCGCTCGTGATGATCACCCGAAAGACCAGATGGAAGGAAGTACACCGCGTTTGACAGCGGCGCGTCCAATGCCGGGTAATCAGTGGAGCCATGCCCACCAGGCAGAGCGAGGGCGAGGAGGCCCATGGAACTGCGTCATCTCCGGTACTTCGCCGCGGTCGCGGCGGAGGGCTCGCTTTCGCGCGCCGCCGAACGCCTGCACCTCACCCAGCCGTCGCTGAGCAGGCAGATCCGGCAACTCGAGCGCGACATCGGCACGCCCTTGCTCGAACGCACCACCTACGGAACGGCCCTCACCCCGGCCGGCGCCGCCCTGCACCGCCACGCGCTGCTGCTGCTCCGGCTCGCCGACGCCGCACCCGACATGGCACGCTCCGCGGTCGGCCAGAGCCGGGAAGTCGTGCACATCGGCGTTCCACCGGGCATGCCGGATGGGTGGTTGCTCGACGTGCTCGCCGCCCTCGAGGTCGGCGTCCCCAGGGCGGCGGTGGCGCTGACCGAGGCGAGCAGCACCGAACAGCTGCGGATGCTCCGCGAAGGGCACCTCGACCTCGCCATGGTCCACGAGCAGCCGCAAGCCCGGTTCCGCGCCGAGCGCCTCTTCGACGTGCCCTTCGGCGTCGCCGTGCGCCCCGGCCATCCACTGGCCGACGGCACGACCTGCCGCGTCCGGGACCTCGACGGCCTGCGGGTCCTCGCCCACGGCCGACAGCAGGTACCGGTCGTCGACGACCGGCTGGTGGTCGCCGCCCACGATGCGGGCGCGGTACCCCTGTGGCAGTTCGCGCAGTTCACCGAACACGCACGCGCTTGCGCCCAAGCCGTCAAAGCCGACGCCGTCCTGCTCGTCAGGCACTCCGCGCGCCGCCTGCTGCCCGACTGGCCGTGGCTCCCGCTGACCGCACCGGAGCTCGCACTGACCACCTGGCTGGCCTGGCCGCCGGAGACGCGAACTGTGGTCGGCGACGTAGCCCGCGTCATCAGCGCGCACCCCGGAGCCGACATCGGAGAAGCCGGCTGAACAGCATTCTTTGGCCGGGAGGCGACGTGTTAAGTGGTCGGACGGCCGGCGTTCTCTCGCATCCGCTCGATCTCTTCGGGAGTCCAGCCGAGGATGCCACCGAGGATCTCCTCGTTGTGCTCGCCGAGGTCCGGCCCCGCGGAGCGAACGGGGATCGAGGTCTCGTCGAGCAGTGGCACGATCCCCGGGAACGCGACGGTTCGCACGCTGCCGTCGACGTCGACCGGGAGCTCCTGCACCATCGCCCGGGCGAGGAACTGGGGGTCGGTGGTGATGTCGGCGGCGGTCATGATGGGGCCGGCCGGCACTCCGGCGGCGTCGAGCGCAGCCAGCACGTCCGCGCGCGACAGGGTGCTGGTCCACGCGGCGATGGCGTCGTCGAGCTCGTCGCGGCGCGCCCAGCGCTGAGCGTTGGTGGCCAGGTCGGGGTCCTCGGCGAGGTCGTTGCGTCCGATGGTCGCCATGTACCGCTTGAAGATCGAGTCGCCGTTCCCCGCGATGACGACCGAGCTGCCATCGGCGCAGGGGTAGGCGTTGGACGGGGCGATGCCCTCCATCCGGCCACCGACCCGGGCCCGGTGGACCCCGTAAGCGGAGTGGTCGGGCACCAGCGACTCCATCATCCCGAACACCGCCTCGTGGAGGGCGACGTCGACCTGCTGGGTCAGCGGCGAGGGCGCAGCTCGACCGGTTCGGCGAGCCGCCTCGCGCTGGTAGAGCGACATGACGACGCCGAAGGCCGCGTACAGGCCGGCGATGGAGTCGCCGATGGAGATGCCGACGCGTGACGGCGGTCGATCGGGCTCGCCGACCAGTTCGCGGAGGCCGCCGTAGGCTTCGGCGACGGCCGCGAACCCTGGCATGCCCGCGAGCGGGCCGGTCTGGCCGAACGCGGAGATCCGGGCGACGACGAGGTCGGGCTTGGTCTCGGCGAGCGTGGCCGCATCCAGTCCCCAGCGGTCGAGGGTGTCCGGCCGGAAGTTCTCGACGAGCACGTCGCAGGTCGAGATGAGGTCCAGAGCGGCCTGGCGCCCGGCTTCGGACCGGAGGTCGAGCTCGATGGAGCGCTTGTTGCGGTTGATGGTGCGGTAGAGCATCGAGGTATCGCCCGCGTAGAGGCGCCAGTTGCGCACTTCGTCGCCGGTGCGGGGCCGTTCGACCTTGATGACGTCGGCGCCGAAGTCGGCGAGCATGCGTCCGGTCATGGGGGCGGCGATGTAGTTCCCGAGCTCGAGGACGCGGATCCCTTCGAGGGGAAGCCGCTGGTTCGCAGGTGAGTTGTCGGTCATCGAGGGTCTCCTGTGAAGTCACCGGCGCTAGCGAGAAGGCCCTGGACGGGGCTGTCGTCCCGCGGGCCGACCTCGACTGGTTCCACGCTCATGCAGCGCCCCCCTCGGCGTTCGGCTCCCACGAGGTGGGGCGGTAGATCGGGCCGCGGGCGACGACCTGGTCGAGGAGGCCGCCTTCGGCGTACTCGGGTTGGGGAGAACCGTCCTGGTGCTCGCCCACCTGCCCTTCGTACTCGAGCCAGTTGCGCGCTTTCGGGCTGAGCAGGTACGCGCCGGCGATCGCGAACGTCAACCGGGAGAAGGCGTCCGGCCGTTCGCGTTCCAGCCGCTCGCACCACTCCCGGGGCTGGTCGAGGTCGGCCTCGGCGAGCAGGGTGCGGAAGTCGGCGTGCAGGTCGGGGCGGAGGTGGAGGAACTGGTCGATGAACCGGGACGCGACCGCGGCCTGGTCGGCCGACGGCCCCGACCCGCCTTCCGGGATCAAGGTCTCCCCGAGGACGTAGACAGCCTCGCGCTCGTCATCGGTCAGGACATCCTGGTCGAGTCCGCTCGACCCGACGGTGCTGCGGGAGCTCATGCGGCGGCTCCCGCACGTCGTTCGGTCCTGGACAGCCGCCCCTGGCGGAGGAACGCGTCGCTGGACCACAGGGCGAGCGCTGCCTGCGTCGCGGCGGGGTTGACGCCCCCGGAGGTCACCCAGGTGCTGGAGTCGAAGATGAACAGGTTGGGGATGTCGTGGGTCCGCCCGAAGCGGTCGGTGACGGAGCTGGCCGGGTCGTCGCCCATGACTGCGGTGCCCATGAGGTGCCAGCCGCTGGCGCGCACGTGCGGACCGACGATGATCTCCTTCGCCCCGGCGACTTCGAAGGACTCGACGGCGCGAGCGATGTGGAAGTCCATGAGGCGCTTGCTGTTCTCGTCGACCGCGTAGGTCAGCTTGGCGCCCGGCAGGCCGTCGGAGTCGGCGCGATCGGACGCCAGGGTGACGGTGTTGCGCTCGTCGGGGAGGTCCTCGGCGACGATGCTCCACATAGGAGCGTGCCCGAGCCGGCCCTTGAGGGTGTCGTGGAAGCTCTCGAACCACATCGGTTCCGGAGATTGGCCCCACGGGTAGGAGCGGGTGAGGCCGAGGGGACCGCCGGTGGGCTGGAGGCCCCACTTGGCCCCGCGGACGAAGCCGCGCGCGGGGTCGGACTCGTAGAAGTGCATGGTCTGGATCTGCTGGCCCCAGGATCCGGACTGGGTGGCCAGGTCCTCGTCGAAGATGCCGGCGACGGCGCCGAAGGGGTGCATCATCAGCCGCTTGCCCAGCAGCCCGGAGGAGTTCGCCAACCCGTCGGGGTGCTCGGAGGTGGCGGACATGAGCAGGGTCCGCGGAGTCCCGACTCCGTTGGCGCACATGATCACGGCGCGCGCGTCGACCTTGTGCAGGGCACCGTCGCGGTCCACGTACTCGACGCCGGTGGCCTGGTCTCCCCGGACGAGGACCCGGGTGACGCGGGCACCGGTGCGCAGGTCCGCGCCGCCGTCGACGGCTGCCGGCCAGTGCGTGATGTCGGTGGAGGCCTTGGCGCGCTCGGGGCAGCCGGACATGCAGGTCCCGTGCTGCCGGCACGGGCTGAGCATGCGGTAGTCGCGGGTCGAGATCGCGTTGCTGCCCGGCCACCAGTGCCATCCGAGCTCGTTGAGGGCCTTCGCCATCCGGCGCCCGGCAGCGCGGATCGGCACGGGCGGGTTCGGCGGTCCTTCTCCCGCGGGGTAGGCGGGATTGCCTGCGAGACCGGACACTCCCAGCTGCCGCTCGGCTTCCACGTAGTAGGGCTCAAGGTCCTCATAGGACAGTGGCCAGTCGTCGGCGACGCCGTCGTGGCTGCGCACCCGGAAGTCGCTCGGCGTCATGCGGTGCCACTTCGCGGAGTACAGCACCGTTCCGCCGCCCACGCCGTTCCACATCAGCGCGGAGATGTCGGAGGCGGTGTCGTCGACCGGGTAGTCGGCCTCGGCGCGTCGGCTGTTCGGGTCGCGCGCCCAGTAGCGGTCGGCGGTGACCTCGTAGTCGGGGAAGTCGGCGCGGGCCTTGTCGTAGTCGGGCCAGTCGCCCTGCTCGAGGCAGACGACGCGGAGTCCGGCCGCGGTCAGCGCGGCCGCGGTGATCCCTCCCGCGAGGCCTGCGCCGACGATCACCACGTCGGCCTGGTCGGTGCTCATCTGATCGTCCCTCGTGTGGTGGTTTCAGGCGGGGAGGCGGAAGGTGATGACCTTCTCGACGGACATCTCGCGGATCGCCGAGGCGGGGCCTTCCTTGCCGATGCCGCTGGATTTCACGCCCCCGTAGGGCATGTTGTCGGCGCGGAAGTTCGACGTGTCGTTGATGTGCACCCCGCCGCTCTCGACACCGCGGGCGAGTCGCAGCGCGGTGTCGATGGACGCGGTGAAGACACCGGCCATCAGGCCGTAGGGGGTGGAGTTGGCGAGGTCGACGGCTTCGTCCAGGTCGTCGTAGGGCAGGACGGCGATGACGGGGCCGAAGACTTCCTCCCGGCACAGGCGGGCGGGCGCGGTGACGCCGAGCAGCACGGTCGGCCGGAGCTTACCGCCGTCGACGCCGCCGGTGACGACTTCGGCGCCGTGGGCGACCGCGTCGTCCACGAGTCCGGCGACGCGACGGACTTCCGCAGGGGAGATCAGGTTTCCGATGACCGTGTCGGGGTCGAGCGGGTCGCCGGTGGTCAGCGCTGCGACCTCCTCGCCGATGCGGCGCGCGAGGTCATCGGCGATGGAGCGGTGCGCGATGACCCGCTGCACGGAGATGCACGACTGCCCGGTCGAGGCCGTGCCGCCGGTCGCGCAGGACCTGGCGGCGAGGGAGAGGTCGGCGTCGTGGGCGACGATCGTCGCCGCGTTGGAACCCAGCTCCAGCACGACGCGTTTGAGGTGGCGTCCCGCGCGCTCGGCGATCTTCGCGCCGATCGCCGAACTCCCGGTGAAGCTCACCAGGCGCACGTGCGGGTCTTCGCACAGCGCGGTGGCGACGTCGGGTCCGCCGTTGAGGATGCTGATCGCGGCCGGGGGCCAACCGCTGGTGACGACGGCCTCGGCGAGCACGAGGGTGGTGAACGGAGTGCGCTCGCTGGGCTTGAGCAGGACGGGGCAACCGGCCCCGATGGCGCCGGCGACCTTGTGCACGGCCAGCAGGAGCGGGAAGTTGAAGCCGGCGATCGCGGCCACGACCCCGACCGGTTCCCACGTGGTGAAGGCGAGCCGCCCCGCGCCGACGGGAACGGCGTCGACGGGCACTTCGCGACCGCCGAGTTCGGCCACGGCGTCCGCTGCGGCCTCCAAGGTCGCCACGCAGCGCTGGACCTCACCGCGGCTGTCGCGGAGCGACTTGCCGACCTCCAGGACGAGGGACACCGCCAAGTCCTCGATGTGGCTCTCGAGATATGCCGCTGTGCGCCGGAGGATTTGGGCCCGCTCGCGTCGCGACATCGCGGCGCACGCAGCGCGGGCGCCGTCGGCGGTCGACGCCGCCTCCGCTACCACCGCCGCGTCCGCGTGGACCACGTCGCGTCCACCGGTCGGCGATGCCGGGGATGCCACCTCGACGACGGAACCGTCCAGGACGGCGCGTCCTCCCACGACGAGGGGCAGCGGTCCGGCGCCGGTCCGCAGGGCCGAGGGGCCGGGCAGCGGGGGAGGGGTTGCGTCGTCGAGCATGGCCGTCCTCGTCGTCGTGTGCGATTAGTGCATGCAATCGTGTGTCGGGGCGGCTTCGATGTCAACTGCCGGTTCGGCTCAGTGTGTACAAAAATCGTGTCCTTTGCCGAGATTTAGCCGGTTGAACGAGACATGAGCGGCCAGTGTGTATGCACTAATGAGATCGGGGCAGTCTTGGAACCCTGCTGGTTACAGCGTCGGATCCTTTTCTGAACTGGATGTATCCGACTCTTGGCGTAGTGGATCAGCGGGCTTCTCGTCCGGTGCTCTGTACTTTCGGTGCCGAGCCGGGCCTCTTGACATTTTTTGCATGCACTAGTGATCCTGTGGGTCCGATCACAGGGCTCGGCGATCAGCGGGCCGCGGGGAGCATCCGGGCCGTCGGTCCGAGATCAGGACGAACATGACCACCACATCCACGGGGGCGACGCCGGCCCCGATGGGCCGGGTCCGCGCGATCACGGGCGCGACCGCCGGCCACGCCATCGAGTTCTTCGACTTCGCCGTCTACGGCTTCCTGGCCGTCCACATCGGACACCAGTTCTTCCCGTCCGGGAATCCGACGGCCGAGCTGCTGAGCAGTTTCGCGGTCTTCGGGCTCGCGTTCTTCGCCCGACCGCTCGGCGGACTGGTCTTCGGTCCGCTCGCCGACCGGATCGGCCGCAAGCAGGTCCTCGTCCTGGTGCTCACGCTGATGTCCGGGTGTTCGGTGCTGATCGGTCTCCTGCCGACTTTCGAGACGTGGGGCATCGCCGCACCGGTCGTGCTGGTGCTGCTGCGCACCTTGCAGGGGTTCTCCGCCGGTGGTGAGTACAGCTCCGGTTCCGCGTTCCTGCTGGAGTTCGCAGGGCCGGGCCGACGTGCCTTCGGCGTCAGCTGGCTGACGTTCGGCACCACGGTCGGCCTCACCGTGGGCATCGTGACCGTGACCGGCGTGACGGCGGTGCTGAGCGAGGAAGCCATGGCCGACTGGGGTTGGCGCCTCCCGTTCCTCATGGCCG
This sequence comes from Saccharopolyspora sp. NPDC002686, assembly GCF_040295745.1. Taxonomy (NCBI): domain Bacteria; kingdom Bacillati; phylum Actinomycetota; class Actinomycetes; order Pseudonocardiales; family Pseudonocardiaceae; genus Saccharopolyspora; species Saccharopolyspora sp. NPDC002686. The sequence goes on along the minus strand of NZ_JBEOVY010000050.1, from coordinate 9,564 downwards.
CCCCGCTCGCTGGGATCGCGCTCTACATCCGCGCGAAGATCGAGGACACCCCGGAGTTCCAGGCGCTCGCGCAGACGAAGCAGATCAACGCGGCGCCGGTTCGCGACGTGTTCGGGCGCGGGCGCAGCCTCGCCCTGATCGTGGGCATCGGCGCCATGCACGCGACCTGCTTCTACGCCGTGTTCACCTACATGCCGACCTACATCGGAACCGTCAACCAGTACGGCGCGACCTTCGCGCTCATCTCCACGCTCGTCTGCGCTGCCGTCACCCTGGTCGCGCTGCCCCTGCTGGCGACGTTGTCGGACCGCGTCGGGCGCCGACCGGTGCTGATCGTCGGCTCGCTCGGCTTCGCGGCCATCGTGTTCCCGGTGTTCAGCGGGATCACCCTCGGGAACCCGGCTCTCGCGATGGCGGGCCAGGTCGGTCTGGGGCTCCTCACCGCCACCTACCTCGCCGCCTCGGCCGCGGCGATGCCGGAGCTGTTCCCGGTATCGGTGCGTTCCACCGGAGTCGCCATCGGCTTCAACATCCCGGCCGCGCTGTTCGGCGGCGGTGCACCGTTCGTGGCGACCTACCTGATCGATGTGACCGGTTGGACCGTGGCGCCCGCGATCTACCTCCTGGGCACGGCGCTGATCGGCTTGGTCGCAGCCCTCGTCCTGCGGCCGGCGGACATCCACAGCGACGAGATCGTCGACGGGCAGACCGTCGTGGTGTCCGAACCCGATGCTGTTCCCGGCGCGTGATCCGGCCCGGCAACACCACCGCGTCGGCCGCTGTCGAGCGGCCGACGTGGCCTAATGTGGGCGTCGTCGGCAGCGGGATGATGGTGAGGAGGGTGCCTCGGTGAGCGAGCCCAACGCCGCCGCGACGCGCGTGTACGACGAACTCCGGCGGCAGATCATGACCTGGCAGCTCCCGCCCGGCACCGCGCTGCGCGAGGTGCAGATCGCCGCCGAGTTCAACGTGTCGCGCACCCCCGTGCGCGACGCGATCCAGCGCCTCCGCTCCGACGGCCTCATCGAGCCGCGCGGACGTCGCGGGGTCGAAGTGTCCCGGTGGAACCCGCGTGAACTCGAAGACACCTATCGGCTGCGAGCCAACCTCGAGGCCTGGGCGGCCCGGCTCGCCGCGGAGCGTCCGAATCTCCTCGACCTGCCGCGACTTCGCGAGCTGGCCGACGAGATGTCAGCGCTGGCGCGGAGCGAGCCGTTCGACCACGAGCGCATCGCCGAGCTCAACATCGAGTTCCACGAGTCCATCCGGTCGGCGGCGGGCAGCGACCGCCTCGTGACCACCTTGACCACCGTGGTCCACATCCCGCTCCTTCACCGCGTCTTCACCGCATTCACCCCCGAACAGGTCGCCACCACCTGCCAGGAGCACCACACGATCATCGCGGCGCTCGAAGCCGGTGATGGCGACTGGGCGGAGTCGATCACCCGCGCGCACATCCTCGCCGCGCTGAACGCGTTGAAGGGACCCCGCGGCCTGTTCGCCACGACGAACGCAGAAGGCACCTGACCCGCAGCGCAGGCCTGCGAAACGCATCGGAAGCGGTGGGACGGCGTCACTGTCCACTTCCCGCATCGAGCGGAATTGGACATATAGCGCCGCGAGGGCAAGAGCGGCGTGATTGCGGGAGCAGGAGTGGGAGGCTGGCCTTCGTCCAGCCCGCGGTCGGGTCACGCTCCTGGGGGTTGCATCGCCTGCCACAGCCGCACCGCGATCTGGAACGCCGGTGCAGTTCGCGAGTCGGTGATGTCGTGTCCCAGTGCTCGGGTGATCTTGTCCAGCCGGTGGTAGAGGGTCTGTCGCTGGAGGTGGAGGCGGCTCGCGGTGGCGGTCCGGTTGGAGTCGCAGTCGAAGAAGGCGACGAGTGTTTCGAGGAGCCTTCGGGACGTCTCGGGCTGTTGTTCCAGGAGGCCGCCGAGCTGTTCCTCCACGAAGTCGTGGAGGACGTCGCGCGCGTCGAGCCGGTGCACGAGTCGTCGAACGGCGACGATGTTGGCGTCGATGACCGAATCCGGCAGCTCTGGCCGCAGGAGGAGGCACCGGCGTGCTTCGGTGACGCTGTGCCGGATGCGATGCGGATTCCGGGCCAGCGGTCCGATGGCAACGGTGCAGTCCTGCGACGGGGTGTGGGCCAGGATGTCCTCGATGAGCTGGTGCCGCGCTCGTTCAGGTGAGTTCCCAGGCAGGGCGACGATGGAGAGCCGTTCGTCCTTCCCGGCCCGGCTCAGCACCGGACGTCCCCGGTGGCGGACCGCTTGCTCCACCGGTCTGAACGGCCCACCAGCGGGCATCACGACGGCGACGTGGGCGCAGGCGCCGCCGAGCGCGGTTGCGCCGACGAGTTCGGCTGAGGTCTCCGGAGTGGTGTCGGATCGTTCCAGCGCTTGGAAGAACGCGTGGGCTGCGGTGTCCTCAGGGCCCGCGGGATGGGACCGCTGCAACGCCAGGGCGAAGGATGGCGGCGCGCGGTCGAGCGCGGCGTCCAGGAGATCGGCGTCCGCTCCGGGGAGGGGCTCGATCCTCAGGGTTGCCGTGACGATCCCGTGCACGGCGATCGGCGCCTCGTGCGCCGTGCCGAGCTCGGTCATACCGTCCGCCTGGTCGACGGCGAGGACATGTCCCGTCGGGTCCTGCACCGACACCCTCGCGTTGAGCCAGGTCGCCAGGACGTTCACCAGCGCGGGCAGGTCGCCGCCTGAGATCAGCTGCTCGGAGAGCTGGTCGGACAGCGAATCGGCCAGGCGCAGCCGGGAAACCGAGGCGTTGATCAGCAATCCGTTGATGCCTTCGGCCACTTCGACGAACGGAACCGTTCGGCGCAGCTGCACGAGGGCGAAATCCCGTTTCCTGGCCTCGTCCACCAGAGCGGCGGGCAGTTCCTCCGCCCGCTCCACAGCGACAGCGGTGACGTCGTGCTCGACGAGCTGCTGGATGTAACGCCGCTGCTGCTCGTCCGACGCAGTGGTCAACACCATCGCGGCGGTGAGCACGAGCTCGCCACCGCGCAGCAGGTGCGCCAGCTCGACGACCTCGCTCGAATGCACCCACCTGACCGGCCGCGAATCGTCGCCGGCGAGCAGGACCGGGTCGGCAGGGCAGAGGCTGGGATGGCGCAGAACGTCGGAAAGCGGGATGGACATGAGACATTCCGTCCAGTCGACCCGGCAACATGTTTTACAGAACGTACCTTGTTCCTCGTGGTGCGCGCCACAAGTATGGCTGGATCGACATCGGTCACGTGGAGGCGCTCATGACGGCAGTTCCACCGAGCAGCAGTGCGAACCAGGACGTGGAGCGAGTACTGCAGCCCATTCCGGAGGAAGCTCGGACCACCGCTGTGTCCGGCCAGTTCTGGATCTGGGCCGGTGCCAACATCGCCCCCATCAACTGGGTGCTCGGCGCCCTGGGGATCAAGCTCGGCTTGGGATTGGCCGATGCGGTGCTGGTGCTCGTAGCGGGAAACCTGGTCGGAATGGCCCTGTTCGGACTGTTCGTGCTGCTGGGGCAACGCACCGGTGCCACCGGAATGGTCTTGTCCAGAGCGCCTTTCGGCCGTCGCGGCAACTACGTGCCAGCCGCGATCCAGGCGGTCTTGGCCGTCGGGTGGTGCGCGGTGAACACGTGGATCATCCTCGATCTGGTCATGGCTCTGCTGGCCGAGCTCGGCCTGGTCGATCCGATGGCGCACAACTACACCGCCAAGATCGTGGTCGCCACGCTGATCATGGCCGTCCAAGTGGTGATCTCTTGGATCGGCTACCGGGCCATCGCGGCGTTCGAGAAGTGGACGGTGCCGCCGACCATCGTGGTCCTGGTGGGGATGTCGCTCGTTGCCTGGACCAAACTGGACATCGACTGGTCCTACGCGGGCCCGCCGGGTGAGTTGCTGCACGGCTGGGATCGGTTCGCGGCGATGACCGGGGTCATGACGGCGATCGGCATCGGCTGGGGCATCACCTGGTTCACCTACGCGGCGGATTACTCCCGATTCGTGAGCCGGGCAGTTCCGCGCCGCAAGCTGTACCTGGCCAGCGCCCTCGGTCAGTTCCTGCCGGTGGTGTGGCTGGGGGTGCTCGGGGCTTCGCTGGCCACGAAGAACGGCCAGGCGGACCCGGGCCAGCTGATCGTGAGCGCCTACGGTTCGCTGGCCGTACCGGTCCTGTTCTTGGTGGTGCACGGGCCGATCGCGACGAACATCCTCAACATCTACACGTTCGGTGTTGCGGCGCAGGCGCTCGACCTGCGGGTCTCACGCCGGATGCTGAGCGTCGTGGTGGGGGTGTTCGCGATGCTGTGCGTGACCTTCTTCATCTTCCAAGGGGATTTCGCGACCGTGCTGGATTCCTGGCTGGTTTCGCTGGTTGCGTGGGTGGCCGCTTGGGGCGCGATCATGCTGGTGCACTTCTACTGGATCGAGCGCGGTACCGCCGACGTGCAGCGGTTGTTCGACCCGGTCGGGACGTCGCGGTTGCCCGATGTCAACCCGGCGGCGCTGCTTTCCTTCGGCGCCGGGATCGTCGCGACGTGGTTGTTCATGCACGGCGTCATCGAGGTCTTCCAAGGGCCGTTGGCCAGTGCGCTCGGCGGCGTCGACCTCTCCTGGCTGGCGGGTGGCCTGGTGGCAGGGGGTGCCTACGCGGTGCTGGGGTCGCGGGCCCACCGCCGGTACGTCGGTTCGATCGTCGAGCGGAACGAGCAGAGGAGTGCGAAGTGACCGATCTGGACGGTGTTGGGTTCCGGTGGCCGGACGGCTACCGCGCGGCGAGCGCGTTCACCTTCGACGTGGACGCCGAATCGTGCGTCCTCGCGCACGATCCCGGAGCCGCGGAGCGGATGTCGCTGATGGGGCACCAGTCCTACGGGCCGCGGGTGGGAGTTCCCCGGCTGCTGCGGCTGCTGGCGCGGCAGGACGTGCGTGCGACGTTCTTCGTCCCCGGGTTCACCGCCGACTGCTACCCGGACGTCGTGAAGTCCATCGTGGACAACGGGCACGAGATCGCTCACCACGGTTATCTGCACGAACCCATGCGCGGCATCAGCGCCGAGGCGGAAGCCGAGTACCTGGACCGCGGGTTGGAAGCGTTGGACCGGGTGGCGGGCGTGCGGCCGGTCGGATATCGCGCGCCGTGGTGGGAGACGAACTGGCACACGCCCCGGTTGCTCGCCGAGCGGGGCTTCGCCTACGACTCGAGCCTGCTCGACGACGACGTGCCGTACCGGATCGCGAACGCCGCACCGGAAACACCGTCGTTGATCGAGATCCCGGTGGACTGGGCGCTCGACGACTGGGAGCAGTACGCGTTCTACCCGGGCTGGACGGGCAGCGGGGTGATCGAGAGTCCGCAGAAGGTGTTGGAGATGTGGTGGCTGGAAGCTTGCGCGCGGCACGCGGAGGACGGGTGCTTCGTGCTGACCAACCACCCGTTCCTGTCCGGGCGCCCGGCGAAGGCCCAAGCGTTGGAGGAACTCGTCGAGCGGGTCAAGGGGCTGGACGGGATGTGGGTGACGACCTTGCAGGAGATCGCTGAGCACGCGGAGAAGGTGTGCGGGCCGGGAAGGGCCCACCAGCGACCGGAACCGCAGCTGCTTTGACGGTGCCAGTGCGGTGCCCCGCGGACCGTCCACTGGGCACCGCACTACTTCTTCGGGGCGCCGAGCCGTTCGGAGATGTCCTCGGCGGTGGCCCGCACGACCTCGGCCAGTTGCTCCCGCAGGGATTCGGACACCCGGAAGCTCGGTGCGGAAAGCAGGACCGCCGCGACCGCCCGGCCGCGGTGATCGCGAACCGGGGCGCTGATGCCGACCTCCTCGATGGAGGTCTCCCCGGCGTTGATGGCGAAGCCGTCGGCGTGCACCTGGGCGAGCCGGTCGAGGTAGCGCTGCACGGCGTGCTCGTCGTCGTGCACGCCTCCCAGCAGTCGCCGGTCGAGCAGGTCCCGCACCTGCGCGGTCGGCATTTCGGCCAGGAAGACCTGCACCGATGAGCTGGCCGAGGTCGAATAGCGGGTGCCGATCGGGGTGGTGTGCTTGACCTGCATCGGGCTGGACACCTGCTCGACGGACACCGACTCGTTACCGCTCCACACCACCAGGGCACTGGTCTCCTTGGTCCGCGCGGTCAGCTCCTCCAGCGCCGGGTAGGCGATGCGGCGCACGTCCAAGTTGGCCAGCAGCGGACCAGCGAGGCCGATCAGCCCCAGGCCCAGGCGGAACCGGCCGCTCTCCGGATCGCGCACCACCAGGTCCATCTGCTCCAGCTGGGCGAGGATCCGGGACACCGTGCTCTTGTGCAGGTCGACCCGCCGGGAGATCTCGGTGACACCCAGCGCCGGCTCGCTGACCGAGAAGGCCCGCAACACGCTGACCCCGTTCTGCAGCACGGAAGGCGCGCTCTTGGTGTTCTGGTCGTCGGTGTTGCCGGTCATGTCAGGAGCTCCTCCATGCCGATGGCGCCGGTACGGGTCCGTCGACCCGCACCGGCGCCGGAATGCTGCTCAGCTGCTGATGGTGTTGTGCTCGGGTCCGTACGGGAATCCGGTGATGTTCTCCGCGCCGTCCTCGGTCACCACGAGGATGTCATGCTCGCGGTACCCACCGGCCCCGGCCTGGCCCTCCGGGACGGTGATCATCGGTTCCATCGACACGACCATGCCGGGTTCGAGCACCGTGTCGATGTCCTCCCGCAGTTCCAGCCCTGCCTCGCGGCCGTAGTAGTGCGAGAGCACGCCGAAGGAGTGGCCGTAGCCGAAGGTGCGGTTCGGCAGAAGCCCCTCTGCCTCGTAGATCTCGTTGAGCTCGTTGGCGATCTCACCGCAGACGGCACCGGGCCGGATGAGTTCGAGACCGCGCTCGTGCACCGCGGTGTTGACGCGCCAGTAGCGCAGGTGCTCCGCGGACGGCTCGCCGTAGAACAGCGTCCGCTCCAGAGCCGTGTAGTAACCGGCGATCATGGGGAAGCAGTTCAGGCTCAGGATGTCGCCGTCGCGCACCTGGCGGCTGGTCGCCCAGTTGTGCGCGCCGTCGGTGTTGATCCCGGACTGGAACCAGACCCAGGTGTCGCGGAGCTCGGCGTGCGGGAAGGTACGGGCGATCTCGCGGACCATGGCCTGGGTGCCGGCGAGCACCACTTCGTACTCCGGGACTCCCGCGGTGATCGCCTCGACCACCGCGGCACCGCCCAGGTCGGCGATCCGGGCACCGTGCTTGATCAGCTCGATCTCCTCGGCGGACTTGACCATGCGCTGGCGCATGGTCGCCGCGGAGATGTCGACCAGGCCGAACCCGGGCAGCGCGTCGGCCAGCTGCGCCCGCAGCACGGGCGGGATGTGGTCGTCCTCCACGCCGAGCCGCCCGGACTTGACGCCGGAGCGTTCGAGCACGGTGGCGATGGCGTGCAGGTAGTTGTCGCGCCGCCAGTCGGTGTAGACGATGTTGTCGCCGAAGCTGCGCCGCCACGGCTGCCCGGCGTCGATGTTGGCGGAGACGGTGACGTGCGCGTCCTCGGTCACCACGAGGGCGTAGTTGCGGCCGAACGAGGTGTAGAGGAAGTCGCTGTAGTAGTTGATGTTGTGGTAGCTGGTGAACACGACCGCGTCGACGCTGTCTTCGGCCATCTGCTTGCGCAGCGCGGTCACCCGGCGGCTCATCTCCTCGTCGGAGAACGTCGGCCGAACTCGCTCGCCGTTGTGGATCTCCTTGAGCCGTTCGAGGTTCATCGAACACATCCTTTCTCGTTGGTGTCCTGCGGAAGGGCTTCCGCGACGGGAGCGCGACGGGCGGCCAGCATCGCCGCGGCGGCAGCGATTCCGGCGGCAGCGAGGTACCAGGCCGGAGCGATCTTGTTGCCGCTGAGGTGGATCAGCGCGGTGGCCACGAACGGGGCGGTCCCGCCGAACAACGCGTTCGCGGTGTTGAAGCTGAAAGCGAAGCCGCTGTAGCGCACGTGCGTCGGGAACAGCTCCGCGAGGTAGGACGGCAGAGTGCCGTCGTTCATGGTGAGCAGGACGCCCAGCGCGAGCTGGATCAGGGTGATGCCGATCAGCCCGCTGGCGCCCAGCAGCAGGAACATCGGGACCGCGAGCAGCGCGAACAGCGCACCGCACGTCGCGAGCATCACCGGGCGGCCGACCACATCGGACAACCAGCCCATCACGAACACCGATCCGATGTAGCCGAGCAGCGCGATCGTGGTGACGATGAAGGAGGCGGTCTCACCGAGCTGCAACTCGGTGGACAGGTAGGTCGGCATGTAGCTCAGCAGCATGTAGAAGCCGACCGCGTTCAGGCAGGTCGCGCTGAAGGCGATGAAGATCGCCCGCTTGTTGCTGGTGAAGGTCTCCCGCAGCGGTGTGGACGTGACGGATTCCTGGTCGGCCAGGGCTCGGAATTCGGGGGTGTCCTCCAGTTTGACCCGGATGTAGCGCCCGATGACGCCGAGCGGGGCGGCGAGCAGGAACGGGACGCGCCAGCCCCACGAGTCCATCGATTCCGGCGGCAGGAGCGAGGTCAGGAGCGCGACGATGAGCGACCCGAGAAGCAGTCCGGTGGCGGTGCTCGCGGGCACCACGCTGGTGTAGAGACCGCGGCGGTGGCGCGGGGCGTACTCGAACAGGAACGCCGATGCGCCCGCGTACTCACCCGCGGCCGAGAATCCTTGCACCACGCGCACCAGCAACAGCAGCGCAGGTGCGAACAGGCCGACCTGGTCGTGCGTTGGCAGCAGCGCGATCACGAAGGTCGCGGCGGACATGATCAGCACTGAGAGCGACAGGGCGGCACGCCGTCCGAACCGGTCGCCGAATTGGCCCCAGAAGATGCCGCCGAGGGGGCGGACGATGAACGACAGCGCGAAAACGCCGAAGGTCGCCAACAGGGCCGCGGTGGGGGAGCTGGTGGGGAAGAAGTTCCGGGCGATGATGGTCGCGAGGTAGCCGTAGGCGGCGTAGTCGAACCATTCGACGCAGTTTCCGATGAAGCTCGCCGTCACGACCCGGCGGATCGTGCGGGAGCCGCTGTGCCCGAGATCGGCACCTTGATTGCTGGATGTCATCGCGCCCACTCCTGGGTGGGTCGTGCCGGCCCGGCGGGAAGGTCCTGGTCGGCATTGGGCAAGGGGCCTGGCTGTTCAGTTCAGCCGCAAGACGACCGTACGTCGATGCAACTCCGTTGCGGTGAACGAAACGTAAGAGCGCTGTTGCCCGCTGTCAACCCCGGATTCCATGGCGCTCCGAAATCGGCTGATCGAACTGAGAGTGGTTGATGCAGGGGGCGGATCCTGGTCCTGCGCTGCACGAGGCCAAGTCAAAAAAGCCGTTCAGAGCAACAGTGTTGCATTCAATGCGACATTGCTGCATGCTCTGGGGCATCTCTCGTTCCTCTTCCCCAGGTTTCCCACCACGGCCGCTGCGCGCTCAGCGGCGGAAGGGTTCTCCATGACTGCACCGACGATCCGGTCGACACCGGACCTGTTCAACGACAAGCTGGCCGCGGTGGACCCCGAGGTCGCGGCGGCGGTCGGCGCCGAGCTCAACCGGCAGCAGAGCACGC
>NZ_JBEOVY010000049.1:0-30505 GCF_040295745.1 Saccharopolyspora sp. NPDC002686 | reverse complement strand
GGTGCTGGGTCACCAGGTCCAGCGCGCCGTAGCAGGATACCACCATCGGTCCCTGGCAATGTGGACAACTTCCGCAATTTCAATGGAAATCGGACATCCGATTTCCATCGAAATTGCGTCACCCCGGACGGCGACCGGCGGTGCGGGCTCAGCTCAGGCGAGGGCACGGAGGACTTGGTCCGGGGGGTGGGTGCCTGCGATGGCCGCGACCATGTCGACGACGCGGCGGGTTTCGCGGACGTGGTGGGCTCGGAAGACCTTCGCCCCTCCCCAGGCCGCGACCGCCGTCGCCGCGAGGGTGCCCTCCAGGCGCTGGTCGACGGGCGCGCCGAGCGTTTCGCCGATGAAGTCCTTGTTGGACAGCGCCATCAGGACCGGCCACCCGGTGCCCACCAGCTCGTCGATCCGGCGCAGCAGCGCCAGGCCGTGCCAGGTGTTCTTGCCGAAGTCGTGCGTCGGGTCGATCAGCACGCCCTCCTTCGGCACGCCCAGGCGCACCATCCGCTCCGCCCGCTCGACCAGCTCGGCGGTCACCTCGGCGACCACGTCGGCGTAGCGGACCCGGTACGGGTCGGTGCGCGGCGGCAGCCCACCGGTGTGCGAGCACACCACCCCGGCGCCGAACTCCGCGGCGACCTCGGCCAGCTTCGGGTCGGCACCGGCCCAGGTGTCGTTGAGCAGGTCGGCACCGGCTTCGCAGACCTGGCGGGCCACCTCGTGCCGCCAGGTGTCCACGCTGATCACCAGCTCCGGGTGCCGTTCGCGGACCGCGGCCACGAACGGCACCACCCGGCGGGCTTCCTCCGCGGCGTCCACGGTTTCGCCCTGCGCGCCGGCGCGGACCCCGCCGATGTCGACGATGTCCGCGCCGTCGGCCACCACCCGGTCGACCGCCTCGGCGGCGGCGTCGACCTCGAAGGTGCGGCCGCGGTCGAAGAACGAGTCGCGGGTGCGGTTGACGATCGCCATCACCAGCGGGCGGTCCTGGGGGACGTCCTTGTCGCGGAACCGGAGGGGTTGCACGTCTGCAGATCCTGGCACGTCGCGGCGCTCGTCCGGGAGGGTCACGGAGCGCAGGCGTCGAGCGCGGCGTCGACGTCGGTGGTCACGGTGAGCACGTCCATCGAGTACTGCTTGGCGAACCCGCTGTCGACCAGCCCCTGCAGCCAGGCCAGCAGGCCCTCGTAGTGGCCGTACGGGTCGAGCAGCACGATCGGCTTGTCGTGCATGCCGATGTAGCGGGAGGTCCAGATCTCGAACAGCTCCTCGCAGGTCCCGATGCCGCCGGGCAGCGCGATGAACGCGGTGGAGTGGGCGTCCATCAGCCCCTTGCGCTCCCGCATGTTGTCCACGACCAGCAGCTCGTCGGCGTCGTCGTCGGCCATCTCCTTGTCGACCAGGGCGTGCGGGATGACCCCGACGGTCCGGCCGCCGTCAGCGCGCGCGGCCCGGGCGACCTCCCCCATCATCGACACGCGGCCACCACCGGAGACCAGCGTCCAGCCGCGCTTGGCGATCTTGCGCCCTACTTCGGCGGCCAGGTCCAGGTACTGCTGGTCGACGGGTCCGGATGCGCAGTAGACGCAGACCGAGACGTCGGCGGCGGGTGCGGAACTGGTCAATGCGTGGCCTCCCATGCGTCGTACGCCTCCTGCACGATCCCGACGGCGTCGTCGATGTCGTCGGTCAGGTGCAGCAGCGCTAGGTCCTTGTCGCCGATCTTGCCGGACGCCCGCATGCTGTCCCGGATCCAGTCGTACAAGCCCTGCCAGTAGGACTTGCCGAACAGCACCACCGGGAACTTGGTGACCTTCTTGGTCTGCACCAGGGTCAGCGACTCGAACAGCTCGTCCATGGTGCCGAACCCGCCGGGCAGGCAGACGAACGCCTGGGCGTACTTGATGAACATGGTCTTGCGCACGAAGAAGTAGCGGAAGTTCACCCCGAGGTCCACCCACGGGTTGAGCCCCTGCTCGAAGGGCAGCTCGATGCCCAGCCCGATGGACAGCCCGCCGGCCTCCGAGGCACCCCGGTTGACCGCCTCCATCGCGCCCGGCCCACCACCGGTGATGACCGCGCAGCCGGTCTTGGCCAGGGCCGCGCCGAGCTCGACGCCGGTGGCGTACTCCGGGTGCTCCCGCGGCGTGCGGGCCGACCCGAACACGGTGACCGCCCGCGGGACCTCGGCCAGCGCGCCGAAGCCCTCCACGAACTCGGCCTGGATCCGCAGCACCCGCCACGGGTCGGTGTGCACCCAGTCCGAGGGGCCGCGGCTGTCCAGCAGCCGCTGGTCGGTGGTGGTGGGTTCGCGCAGCCGGGACCGCCGCAGCACCACCGGTCCGCGTTGCTTCTCCTGGGGCCGCTCGGCACCGTTCGGCTCGCCCACTTGGCCTTCGATCGTCATGGCACGAGCCTACGCAGCCGACGGCCGCGGCCCGAGTGCGCGACGCGCGGTGAAATGCCTGTTCGCAAGGGATTCACAGGCGCGTTTGCGGGCGTACGATACGAAGAAACGATCGAGTGGTGCCGACGGCCCGGCCGGACCACCACGCAGATCCGCCGGGTCGCGGGCACGACCGGATATCGAGCCCGGGAGCCTGCCATGCTCATCGAACTGCTGATCGTGATCATCGCCCTCGGCGTCCTCTACGTCGCCTCCAGCATCAAGGTCATCAAGCAGTACGAACGCGGCGTCGTGTTCCGCTTCGGCAGGGTGCAGGAGCTGACCCGCGGCCCCGGCCTGACCACGATCGTCCCGGTCGTCGACCGGATCCGGAAGGTCAACCTGCAGATCGTCACCATGCCGGTGCCCGCCCAGGAGGGCATCACCCGCGACAACGTGACCGTGCGGGTGGACGCGGTGGTGTACTTCCGCGTCGAGGACCCGGTGCGCGCCATCGTCAACGTCGAGGACTACCTGTTCGCCGTCGGCCAGGTCGCGCAGACCTCGCTGCGCTCGATCATCGGCAAGAGCGACCTGGACGACCTGCTGTCCAACCGCGAACGGCTCAACCAGGGCCTGGAGCTGATGATCGACAGCCCGGCGCTGGGCTGGGGCGTGCACATCGACCGCGTGGAGATCAAGGACGTCTCGCTGCCGGAGTCCATGAAGCGCTCGATCGCCCGCCAGGCCGAAGCCGAACGCGAACGCCGCTCGCGGGTCATCTCCGCCGACGGCGAGTTCCAGGCCTCCCGCCGCCTGGCCGACGCGGCCCACGTCATGTCCGACACCCCGGCCGCCCTGCAGCTCCGCCTGCTGGAGACGGTGGTCGAGGTGGCCGCGGAGAAGAACTCCACCCTGGTCCTGCCGTTCCCGGTGGAGCTCCTCCAGTTCGTCGACACCATCAAGCACGGCGCGAAGAGCGCCGCGGAGGCACCCGCTGAGGCCACGCCGGAGGCGGCCGAAGCCGAGCTCGCGGAAGCGGAGCTCGCGGCGAAGCGCGAAGCGGAGCTGGTCGACGGGGAGCAGGCGGAGCTGCCGCAGCAGCGCTCGGCGACGGCCGACGCCGACGCGGAGAGCTCGGAGAGCTCGGAGAGCTCGGTGCTCGGTATCGCCTGACCCCGCCGCTCAGCGCAGGAAGCGGGTGAGGACGTCCGCGCAGTGGCGGATCTCCGCCGTTGCGACGTGCTCCTGCTTGGTGTGGGCGAGCGTCGGGGAGCCCGGGCCGAAGTTGACCGCCGGGAGGCCGAGGGCCGCGAAGCGGGCCACGTCGGTCCAGCCGAGCTTGGCGACCGGTTCCGCGCCGGAGGCCTCGACGAGCTCCGCGGCGGCGGGAGCGGTCAGCCCGGGGAGGGCACCGGCCGATTCGTCGGTGACCGTGACGTCGAAGCCGTCGAAGACCTCGCGGAGGTGGGCTTCGGCCTCGGCGACGGACTTGTCCGGGGCGAAGCGGTGGTTGACCGTCACCACGCAGGAGTCCGGGACCACGTTGCCCGCCACGCCGCCCTCGATCCGGACCGCCTGCAGCCCTTCGCGGTACTGGAGGCCGTCGATCACCGGGTTGCGCGGGGTGTAGTCGACCAGGCGCTTCAGGACCGGCTGCGCGGCGTGGATCGCGTTCTCGCCCATCCAGGCGCGGGCGGTGTGCGCGCGGGTGCCGGTGGTGCGGACCTCGACGCGCATGGTGCCCTGGCAGCCGGCTTCGATCGCCGCGTTCGACGGCTCGCAGACCACCGCCAGGTCACCGGCCAGCCAGTCCGGCAGCTCGCGCTCGATGCGGTTGAGGCCGTTGCGCTCGGCTTCGACCTCCTCGCAGTCGTAGAACACGAAGGTCAGGTCGTGGCGGGGTTCGGTCAGCGCCGCGGCCAGGTGCAGCATCACCGCGTCGCCGCTCTTCATGTCCACCGTCCCGCAGCCGTGCAGGACCTCGTCCGCGCCCGAGCCGGTGCGGGTCAGCGGCAGGTTGTCGTTGATCGGCACGGTGTCCAGGTGCCCGGCGAGCACGACCCGCGAGCCGCGGCCGAGGTTGGTGCGCGCCAGCACCGCGTCACCGTTGCGCACCACTTCCAGGTGCGGCGCCTGCGCCCGCAGCGCCTGCTCCACCGCGTCCGCGATGGCTTTCTCACCGCCCGAGACGGACGGGATGTCCACCAGCGCGGCGGTCAGTTCGACGGGGTCAGCGGCGAGATCCAACGACGCAGTCACGACCGGCAGGCTACCCGGCGGCGGCCCGCTCGGCGGTCCGGCGGGAACCGGATCGCGCCGAACGACATCTGAGGTGGTGATCATCGCGCTAGGCTGCGCCGCTGGAGGTGGCATGACGTACACGGCAGACCCGGATTCGCTGCGCGGAGCGGGGGCGAGCTCGAAATCGGCCGGGGAGCAGGCGAGCCAGGTGAAGCTCGGCCCGCCCGCCCAGGACATCGCCGGGGCGATGCCCGGCGGCGAGTCGGCGGACCTCGCCGAGAAGGTCGCGCAGAGCTGGGAGAAGGCCACCGAGCAGTGGAGCCGGGCGGCCGTGCGCCACGGCGACTCGCTGATCGCCAGCGGTGACGACTACGAGGAATCCGACAGGTCCGGTGCGGAGAGCATTCGCGCTGCGGGTGGGAGGTAGCAGTGGTCTCGTTCGCCGAAGTGCGCCGCTGGAACCCCGGAGCGCTCGAAACCGTCCACGGCGAGCTCGGCAAGCGCCGCGACGACCTGGTGGGCCTGCAGGACGAGCTCGACGGCGCCAAGAACCCGGACAGCTGGACCGGTGACGCCGCCGACAAGTCCGCGCAGGAGCACCAGAAGCTCGTCGAGGACATGCGCGCGCTGATCGCCGAGGTCTCGACCGTGCGCCTCGCGGTCGCCCGCGCCGCCGACGACGTCGCCAAGATCAAGCAGCAGATCGACGAGGCCGACCACGAGGCGCAGGCCAACGGCTTCCAGATCACCGAAGAGGGCGGCGTCCGGGACGTCGCCCCGCCGCAGGACGTGCCCGAGGACCAGGTGGAGGAGGTCAAGCAGCACCGCCTCCAGATCCGGGACAAGCTCTCGGCGGAGGTCGAGGAGATCCTCGACCGCGCCGAGGACACCGACGAGGAGCTCGCCAAGGCGCTCAACGCCGCCGAGAAGGACGAGGTCGACCCCGGCGAGGGCGATTCGCTGGCCGGGGCAGCGACCCCCGCCGGCGCCCAGGCGATGGCCGCGTCCGCGGGCAAGCCCGCCGAGGACTCCCCCAAGGCCAACGCCGAGTGGTGGAAGTCGCTGTCCGACGAGCAGCGCGCGGCGCTGCAGGAGAACCCGCCCGCCTGGCTGGGCAGCCGCGACGGCATCCCCGCCGAGGTTCGCGACGCGGCCAACCGGGCCAACATCGACGACACCCGCCGCTCGCTCCAGGACGAGAAGGCGAAGCTCGAGCAGGGCGGGGTGTCCGAGGACGAGCAGGAGAAGCTCAAGCAGGTCAACGACAAGCTCAAGGCGGTGGACGCGGTGGAGGAGACCATCGCCCGCGACAAGCCCCCGCGGCAGCTGCTGGTGCTGGACTCCAGCGGTGAACGGCTCAAGGCCGCCGTCGCGGTCGGCAACGTCGACACCGCCGACCACGTCTCGGTGTCCGCCCCCGGCTACACGTCCACTGTGGACGGAAGTCTCAAGGGCATGGACTCCGAGGCGCAGGAACTCGTCGCCAAGTCCGAGGACGAGCTGGCCCGCGGCGGCAAGGACGGCAGCGTCGCCGCGATCGCCTGGATCGGCTACGAACCGCCGCAGAAGGACGAGAACCTCGACGTCCTCGGCGACTCGGTGGTCAGCTCCAACTCCGCGCAGGAGGGCGGCGCGAAGCTGAACGAGTTCTACAAGGGCATCAACGCCTCCCGCGACGACGACCCGCACCTGACCGCGATCGGCCACTCCTACGGTTCGACGACCACCGGCTACGCGCTGCAGGGCGGTGGCCACGGGGTGGACGACGCGGTCATCCTGGGCTCGCCGGGCGTGGGCACCAACGACATCGAGGACCTGAAGGTCCCGGAGGGCCACGCCTACCGGCTGGAGGCCAAGGACGACCCGGTCGCGGACTTCGCCCGCTTCGGCGGCGACCCGTCCCACATGGACGGCTTCAAGGACCTGTCCACCGAGAAGTCCGAGCACGGCTCCGAGGTCACCGGCCACAGCAAGTACTTCAAACCGGACACCACCAGCCAGCACAACCTGGCGGCCGTCGTCGCCGGGGTGCCCGAGCAGGCGGTGACGGGCAAGACCGACGGCGTCGGCGACGCGATCTCCTACGTGCCGCACCAGGTCCAGGAAGGGGCTTCGCAGCTCAAGGACTGGGGCAGCGCCGCAGGCTCGAAGATCAAGGACGTCTTCTCATGAGGCGGCTCGCCCTGCTCGTCCTCGGCGCCGCGCTCCTCACCGGATGCGCGGGCCGGCCCGACACTCCCGACGGGGGAAGCATGCAAGACCAGACCAGCGCCCTGCAGCAGCGGCCCGCGATGGCCGAGATCACCGCTCGCTACGAGGAGATGCAGCAGAAGCTCCGGGACCGGTGGACCGCGGAGCTCGGCCTGTCCACGCCGTGGGTCAACGACGGCAACCCCGGTCAGGCGGGCTGCGCGGAGTTCCCGGACGTGCCGAACGCGGAGCAGCACACCCTGGACCGCTGGCAGAACGAGGGCGCCATCCCCGACGACCGGTGGCCGCGGGCGCTGCAGATCGCCGACGAGGTCGCCGCCGAGTACGGGTTCACCGAGCGCCAGGTGATCCTGGACCGGCCCGGCGACCACAAGGTCGAGATGCGCGACGCCTTCGGCGGTTGGCTGCAGGTCGGCACCAAGGTGAAAACCGTCCTGCGGGTCCGCACCGGCTGCCACCTGGTCGAAGGCAGCTGAGCCCGAGCAGCGCTCGCGGTGGGCCTCGCCATCGCAGCGGGCGCGGTCGGACTGACCACCCCGCGGGTGATCACCCCCGTCGTCGTCCACCTCGCGGCGATCTCGATCGGTTGACCTCCGGCGGTGCGCATCACAACTGAGGGTTCCGCGCAGTCGATCTCCGGCATGATCACTCCGGCATGGCAGTCCGACCCGAGGGAGGAGCCGTGGACGACCCGCGCAACCTGCTGCGACAACGGCCCAGCATCGAGGAGATCAGCGCGCAGTACGGCCAGCTCCAGCAGCGGCTGCGGGACCGGCTCGACCACGAGCTGGGCCCGCTGACCTGGGTGAAGTCCGAGCCGCTCAGCCGGGCGGACTGCGCCGACGTCCCCGAGGCGCAGATCTGGTCGCTGGAGTCCTGGCAGGTGCCCGACAACCTGCCGGACGCGTCCTGGCCGCGCGCGGTCGACATCGTCCGGCAGCTCACCCGCGAGTACGGGTTCGACGAGCCGGAGATCATCGTCAACCGCAGCGGCGACCACGAGATCACCGGCAACGACGAGTACGGCGCGGTCTACCGGTTCAGCACCTCGAACCGGACGGAGCTGTCCATCACCACCGGCTGCCACCTGCTGGCCGTCGCGAAGGGCTGATCGCCCGCCACCCCGTGCGGGCCGCCGCCACCTGCGCCGATTACCGTTCCCGGTATGAGTGCACAGTCTCCCGATCCGCAGACCACGGGCGCCCACGGCGTGGGCCTGGCCACCGTGACCGACGACGGCACGGTGCTCGACACCTGGTTCCCGACCATCCGGCTGGGTGAGCCGGGCCAGTCCGGCACCAAGCGGCTGTCCGCCGACGAGGCGGCCGCGTCCCTCGGCGAGGCCGGTGCGGCGCTGCTCGGGCGCGACGAGGCCCGCGGGGTCGAGGTGATCGCGGTGCGCACCGAGATCGGTCGCCTGGCCGACGCCCCGGTCGACGCGCACGACGTGTACCTGCGGCTGCACCTGCTGTCGCACCGCCTGGTCCGGCCGCACGGGCAGAGCCTCGACGGCATCTTCGGCCTGCTCGCCAACGTCGTGTGGACCAACCACGGCCCCTGCCCGGTGGAGGGCTTCGAGGCGACCCGGCTGCGGCTGCGGGCGCGCGGCGCGGTCACCGTCTACGGCATCGACAAGTTCCCGCGCATGGTCGACTACGTCGTCCCGTCCGGCGTGCGCATCGGCGACGCCGACCGGGCCCGGCTGGGCGCGCACCTGGCCAGCGGCACGACCGTGATGCACGAGGGCTTCGTGAACTACAACGCGGGCACCCTCGGCGCGTCGATGGTCGAGGGCCGGATCTCCGCGGGCGTCGTGGTCGACGACGGCTCGGACGTCGGCGGCGGCGCCTCGATCATGGGCACCCTGTCCGGCGGCGGCAAGGAGGTCATCTCCATCGGCGAGCGCTGCCTGATCGGCGCCAACGGCGGCGTGGGCATCTCGCTGGGCGACGACTGCATCGTCGAGGCGGGCCTGTACATCACCGCAGGCACCAAGGTGACGCTGCCGGACGGCACCATCACCAAGGCCTCGGAGCTGTCCGGTTCGGACAACCTGCTCTTCCGCCGCAACTCCACCACGGGCACCGTCGAGGTGACCGAGCGCGCGGGCGGCAAGGTCGAGCTCAACGCGGCCCTGCACGCCAACGACTGACCGAACGACCCAGCGGGGCCGGCCGACACCACGTCGACCGGCCCCGCTGCCGTTCCGGGCCGGTTGGGCCGATCGGACCAGGCGGGGGTCGGAGCGGGCGTTTTTATCATTGGTGATGGCTAGCAGCTGGCAGCACCGCGACCTGGCGGACGTCGTCGACCTGCCCGCCGAGCCGGTGGTGGCCGAGGCGCAGGCCTCCATCGCCGAGCACGTGCGGGCCGGGCTGGACACCCGGCTGCGCGCGCTGATCGCGCACGATCCCGGGACCAGGCTCGGGACCGATCCCGAAGAGCTGCACCAGATGCGGGTCTCGGTGCGTCGGATGCGCGCGATGCTGCGGGCCGCGCGGCCGTTCCTGGACCACGGCTGGTCGGAGCCGCTGCGCGCGGAGCTCGGCTGGCTGGGGCGCGCGCTGGGCCCGGTCCGCGACCTCGACGTCCTGCTGGACCGGCTGCGCGAGGAGAGCGCCGACCTGCCCGAGGGCGAGCGGGCCGCGGCCGCCCGGCTGATCTCCGGCCTGGAGGCCGAGCACGGAGCCGCCCGCATCGAACTGCTCACGGCCCTGGGCAGCGACCGCTACCTCGACCTGCTGCGCGCCGTGGCCACCGCCGTCCGCAGCACCCCCGAGGAGTCCGATGTGGACAGCGCGCGGGAGCTGCGCGCACTCGTGCTCGGCGAGTTCCGGAAACTCCGAAAAGCGGTGGCACGGCTGCCCGAATCCCCCGCCGACCCCGACCTGCACGCACTGCGCATCCAGGGCAAGCGGGTCCGCTACACCGCGGAGCTCGCGCAACCCGCGTTCGGCAAACCGGTGCAGCAGCTGATCAGAGCGACCCGCCGCTTCCAGGACGTGCTCGGCGAGCACCAGGACGCCTGCGTGGCCGAGGAACGCGTGCGCGCCCTGCTCCACGACTTCGGCGACGAGGTCGACGCGGCGGTGGCGTTCGTGGCGGGCCGCCTCGTCGAACGGGAGCAGACCCGCAAGGCCGAACGCCGCGCGCAGTGGTGGGAGACCTGGGAAGCCCTCACCTCAGCGGCGGAAGCCGTCTGACGCAGGAGGGTGCCGGTTCCAGACCGGCACCCCTCCGGTCACTCCGCCAAGCGCTTGGCCGCGGTGGCGATGCGCTCGTCCGTCGCCGTCAGGGCGATGCGGACGTGGTGGCCTCCGGCCGGTCCGTAGAAGGTGCCCGGTGCCGCGAGGATCCCCCGCTGCGCCAACCAGTCCACCGTCTGCCACGAGTCCTCACCGCGCGTCGCCCACAGGTACAGGCCCGCCTGCGAGTGGTCGATCCGGAAGCCCGCCGACTCCAGCGCGGGCCGCAGCACCGCGCGCCGCGCCGCGTACAGCTCGCGCTGCGCGCTCACGTGCGAGTCGTCGCTGAGCGCCGCGGTGATCGCTTGCTGCACCGGGCGCGGGACGATCATCCCGGCGTGCTTGCGCAGTTCCAGCAGGCGCCGCACCAGATCCGGGTCACCGGTGATGAACCCGGCGCGGTACCCGGCCAGGTTCGAGGACTTCGACAGCGAGTGCACGGCGAGCACGCCGCGCCGGTCCGCGCCCACCGAGGGGTGCAGCACCGACACCGGCTCGGTGTCCCAACCCAGCGCCAGGTAGCACTCGTCGGAGGCGATCACCGCGCCGAGCTCCTGCGCGGCCCGCACCAGCTCGCCCAGCTGCTGCGCGTCCAGCACGCGACCCGTCGGGTTCGACGGGGAGTTCAGCCACAGCAAGGTGGTTCCGGCCGGCGGCAACTCACCGGGTGCGAGGCGCACGACCTCGGCACCGGCGATCTTGGCGCCCACCTCGTAGGTCGGGTACGCCAGCTCCGGGATGGCCACGACGTCGCCGGGCCGCACGCCGACCAGCGTGGGCAACCAGGCGACGAGCTCCTTGGAACCGATGGTCGGCACCACGGCGTCGGGCTCCAGCCCGGTGATCCCGTAACGGCGCTGCAGCGACTCGATCGCCGCCTCGCGCAGCTCGGGGGTGCCGTGCGTGGCCGGGTAGCCCGGCTCGTCGGCGACCTCGGCCAAGGCGCGCTGCAAGTTCTCCGGCACCGGGTCGACCGGGGTCCCGACGGACAGGTCGACGATGCCGTCCGGGTGGGCCTTCGCCGCGGCGGACTGCCGGGCCAGCGAATCCCACGGGAACTGCGGCAACTGCGGACCGCGGGGCCCGGACGTCGCGTCCGGGCCGGTCGCGGCGCTCATTCGCCCTGCGGGGGCAGGCTCTTGATGGGCTCCACGTCGAAGTCCTTCTTGCCCACCTTCGCCGCACCACCCGGCGAACCGAGTTCGTCGAAGAAGTCGACGTTCGCCTTGGTGTAAGCGGCCCACTCGTCCGGCACGTCGTCCTCGTAGTAGATGGCCTCCACCGGGCAGACCGGCTCGCAGGCACCGCAGTCGACGCACTCATCGGGGTGGATGTAGAGCATCCGCCCGCCCTCGTAGATGCAGTCGACAGGGCACTCCTCGATGCAGGCCTTGTCGAGCACGTCCACGCAGGGCTCGGCGATCACGTAGGTCACGGTTGCACTCCTGCTCGAAGCGTTGTCCTACTCGCGCGCAGGAACCTCCTGCCGCGACTGCTGACAGTATCTCCCCTACCCACCCAGGACGCGTAACCGGTCCACAGCTCGGGAGCGCTGGCAACTCTACGATGCGGGCGTTAACGCCGTAAACCACTTCGGCCCCCGAACGACCCGCTGCGCACGCGTCCGACGTGGTCGATCAACGTCCGAACACCGACGTGCGCTACGCCACATCCGCGGCGGTTCAGGCGTTCGCGCGCTTGCCCAGGACGATGCCGAGCATCATCGCGCTCGGCAGCGCTCCGGCACCGAGCAGCAGCAGGGTCCGCCAGTCGTTGCCGAGCAGGACCATGTCGCCGCCCGGGCCGAAGACGCCGAACACGAGCACGGTCAGGAACCACACCACCAGCGGCGCCCCGGCGACCCGGCGGTGCGGGGAGAACCTCGCGGCCTCCGCCACCAGCAGCGGCGTGGTGACGGCCGCGAGCGCCGCGGTGATCGGGAACTGCACAGCGCCGACGTAGGACGGCAGGAAGAGCAGTTCGACCAGCGCCAGGATGACGGCATCGACGAGCAGGAAGCCGAACACCACCCGGTCCAGGGGACTCAACGGTCGCCCACCGGTTCGGTGCCGCTCACCCCGAGGCCACCGAACAGGTCCGACTCGCAGCCCTGCGGATCACCGCTGGCCAGCACGTAGTGCTCGGTCGGGACGATGGGCTGCGCGACACCGTTGGACAGCGCGTAGGCCGCGATGCCCTCGCCGTGGTCCCACCGGTCCAGCCACACCTTGACCTGGGTGCCGTGCGCCCGCAGCGCGCTGATCTTGGCGGGCAGGTGCTCGGACACGTCGATCACGGTGGTGATCTCGTCGTCCTGGACGCTGGCCAGCTCGTGCGGTTCGGGCAGCTCGAAGGGCATGTCCTCGACTTCGGCCAGGGCGGCCAGGCCCTTCTCGATCGTGCCCTGCGACGGCACGGCGTAGAAGACGCGCTGCACGTCGGGCACCTGCGCGGCAGCGGCCACGGTGACCTCGTGCGCGCGGACGTGGTCGGGGTGGCCGTAACCGCCGTCGGCCGCGTAGCTCACGACGACCTGCGGCTTGACCTCGCGCAGCACGTCGGCCAGCGCGCCGGCCTGCTCCTCGCCGTCACCGATCGCGAAGGCCCGGGGGTGCGCGTCCGGCAGCGCACCCGCCTGTCCCGGCTGCTCCCAGAGCATCCCGGAGTCGCGCCAGCGGCCGATGCCGCCGAGGAACCGGTGGTCGGCCACCCGGAGCGCGGCGCACGCCGAGCGCAGCTCGCCGACCCGGTAGCCGCCGAGCTGGTCCGCCTGGTCGGCGGCCAGGCCGCGCAGGCTCTCCGGGATGACCTCGCCTTCCTCACCGAGGGTGCAGGTCACCACGAACACCTGAACGCCGCGGGCGGCGTAGCGGGCGATCGTCCCGCCGGTCCAGAGGCTCTCGTCATCGGGGTGTGCGTGCACCAGCAACAACCGCGGTGGGGCCGTCAGCTTCACCGGTCCAGCCTAATCTGCGGCGCGCACCACACGACGGACGGCATTCGCATTGCTCCGGATGATCTAGTGCCCAACAGCGAACAGCTCAACCCGGACATCAGTAGCCGTCGCTGTCGGCGTAGGTCCCGAGCCAGTCGGCCGCCGTCGAGAACGGACCGGACAAGCCGTTGCCCGGCTGAACGCCCTTGGCCTCCGGGCGCACCGCCAGCACCTGCGCCTGCTGGTACAGCGGCATCGCCACGCCCGACCGCCACAGCACCGGCTCGACGATCGAGGACGCCTCGTTGAACGGGATCTTGCCGGTCATGGCCGCGTCGATGGTCGGCTGCAGCAGCTCGTCGCAGTAACCGGCCGCGTTGTGCGGGAACGGCTGCTCGGTGTCCGAAGCGACGCCGGGGCAGCCGTAGGCCGAAGCCATCGTCGCCGCCGGGTCACCACCGGCCGGACGCGGCGCGATCGCCATGTCCACCGAAGCCACCGCACCGGACGCCCCGGCCTTCGGGTTCGCCGACAGCATCTCGCCGAACAGCTGGTCCCCGGTCGGCGTCACCACGGTCGCCTGGATCCCCTGCTCGCGCAGCTGCCGCGCGGTCTCCTCCGCGACCCGGATGTAGGACTCGTGCTCGAAGGGCGCGGCGATGACCAGGTTCAACGGCCGCCCGTCGCGCAGCCAGGCACCGCCGCTGCGGTGGTAGCCGGCCTCCTCGAGCAGCTTCTGCACCCGCGCCGGGTCGGGCTTCTCCGGGAACGCACCGGCCGGTTCCGTCGGGTTGTAGCCGGGCTCGGACGGCGCGAGGACCTGGGCGTGCGACTGCATCTGATCGGCCGGGCCACCGCCGGTGCCCGACTCGATCAGCGCCGGGCGGTCGAGCGAGGCGAGAACGGCCTGCCGCACCTTGATGTCGGACAGCACGCGGCTGTCCGGGCGCAGCAGCACCTCCACCGTCGCCGGCCGCGGCACGTTGATCAGCTTCACGGAGTCGCCGAGATCGCGCAGCGCCTGCATGGTCCCGCTGTCCGCGCCGAAGACCGCCAGGTGGCTGTCGCCGCTGCGCAGCGCCTCGACCTGGCGTCCCTTGTCCAGCGCGCGCAGCACGACCCGGTCGGACTTCGCGGGCGGACCCCAGTACCGGTCGTTGCGCTCCAGGATGATCTCGCCGCGGTCCAGGTCGATCTGCCGGATCGCGAACGGGCCGCCCGAAGCCGGGTAGCCGTCGTCCAGCACCGTCGACCAGCCGCGCGGCGCGTCCCGCAGCAGGTGCGCGGGGAGCAGGTTGTTGAACAGCGACTGCCAGCCGGGGAACGGCTTGGAGAAGGTCACGTCGACGGTCTTGCCGCCCTGCCGCGACGCCACGTCGTCGATCAGCTGGTAGCCGGCCGCGTCGGACACGCCGGGCTGCGAGCGCAGCTGCTGCCACAGGTAGACGAAGTCCTCGGCGGCGATCGGCGCGCCGTCGGACCAGTTCGCCTCGCGGCGGATCCGGTAGCGGACGGTGAACTTCTCCTGGTCCGGCACCACCTCCACCGACTCCATCAGCGTGGTGTCCAGCTGCAGCCGCCCGTCCGGGCCGGGCCGGTGCACCGACGGCAGCATCAGGCTGGCCAGCGCCGAGCTGGTCGGCGAGAGGTCGGCGAGGGTGTGCGGGTTGAACCCGCCCTCCAGCTCGTCGACCCCGACCACGACCTCCACCGGCATCGGCTGCTGGGACGGCGCGGTGGTCGTCGGGGGCTGCGTCGTCGGGGTTGGCGACACCAGCGGCGGTGGCGGTGCGTTGGTGCAGGCGGCCACCAAGCTCGCGGTTGTCACCAGCAGGGAGACCGCGACCAGTGGGCGGCGTCGACCCTGGGACACGCCGAACCTCCCCTTCACGTCTGATCCCCCGAACGCGCCCCGGTCACCGGGGCGCCTCGCACGTGCTGAAGACGCGCGAAGGCCCTCCATGGTTCCTTCCGCCGACCAGAAGATCGACACCGGGGTAGGTGCCCAGTCTGCTCGCCGCCCGCCCCGCGTGCCCGCGAAACGGAGAAATCCCGGCCCGGAGGCGGAAAACCCGGCAACCCGACATCGCGGACGTACCGACCACGCCTGGAGCCAGAGGGGCTCCCGTCACCGGGAGCCCCTCTGCTCGAAATTCAGGCGCTCAGCCGTTGTCGCGCGCCTTCGCGCGGGAACGCTCGCGGGCGCGGGTGGTGCTGTCCAAGGTGACCTTGCGGACGCGGATCGCTTCCGGGCCGACCTCCACGCACTCGTCCGCGGAGCAGAACTCCAGCGCTTCCTCCAGCGCCAGGGTCCGCGGCTTGGCCAGCCGCTCCAGCTCGTCCGCGGTGGACGACCGCATGTTGGTGAGCTTCTTCTCCTTGGTGATGTTCACGTCGAGGTCCTCGGCGCGCGGGTTCTCCCCGACCACCATGCCCTCGTAGACCTCGTTGCCGGGCTCGGTGAAGAAGCTGCCCCGGTCGGCCAGCTGCAGCAGCGCGTAGGTCGTCGCCGAGCCGGCCCGGTCGGCCACCAGCGAACCGGTGTGCCGGGTGCGCAGCTCGCCCACCCACGGGAAATAGCCCTCGAAGACGTGGTTGGCGATGCCGGTGCCGCGGGTCTCGGTGAGGAACTCGGTGCGGAAACCGATCAGGCCGCGCGAGGGCACCACGTAGTCGAGCTTGATCCGCCCGGTGCCGTGACCGTCCATGGTCTCCATCCGGCCCTTGCGACCGGCCAGCAGCTGGGTGATCGCACCCAGGTGCTCCTCCGGGGCGTCGATGGTCAGCCGCTCGAACGGCTCGCACAGCTTGCCGTCGATGGTCTTGGTGACCACCTGCGGCTTGCCGACGGTGAGCTCGAAGCCCTCGCGGCGCATGGTCTCGACCAGGATGGCCAGCGCCAGCTCACCGCGGCCCTGCACCTCCCAGGCGTCCGGCCGCTCGGTCGGCAGCACCTTCACGCTGACGTTGCCGATCAGCTCCGCGTCGAGGCGGTTCTTCACCTGCCGCGCGGTGATCTTGGTGCCGCCGTTGCGGCCGGTCAGCGGCGAGGTGTTGACGCCGATGGTCATCGAGATCGCCGGGTCGTCGACGGTGATCCGGGGCAGCGGCTCCGGGGCGTCCGGGTCGGCCAGCGTGTCACCGATGGTGATGTCCGGGATGCCGGCGATGGCGACCAGGTCGCCCGCGGAGGCCTCGGCGCACGGCACGCGGTCGAGGTTCTCGGTGATCAGCAGCTCGGTCAGCCGGACCTTCTCGACGGTCCCGTCCGCGCGGCACCAGCCGACGGTCTGGCCCTTGCGCATGGTCCCGGCGTGGATGCGGCACAGCGCGATCCGGCCGAGGAACGACGAGGCGTCCAGGTTCGTGACCAGCGCGCGCAGCGGGGACTCGACGTCGGCGACCGGCGCCGGGACGTGCTTGAGCAGCACCTCGAACAGCGAGTCCAGGTTCTCCTCGTCGGGCAGCTCGCCGTCGACCGGCTGGGCGATCGACGCGCGACCGGCGCGGGCGGAGGCGTACACGACCGGCAGGTCCAGGATCGCCTCCATGTCGAGATCGGCCTCGCCGTCGAGCTCGCTGGCCAGCTCCAGCAGCAGGTCGTGGGTCTCCTCGACGACCTCGGAGCAGCGGGCGTCCGGGCGGTCGACCTTGTTCACCACGAGGATCACCGGCATCCCGGCGGCCAGCGCCTTGCGCAGCACGAACCGGGTCTGCGGCAGCGGACCCTCGCTGGCGTCGACCAGCAGCACCACGCCGTCGACCATGGACAGCGCGCGCTCCACCTCACCGCCGAAGTCGGCGTGACCGGGGGTGTCGACGACGTTGATGGTCACCGGACCGGCGTCGGTCTCCCGGCGGATCGCGGTGTTCTTGGCCAGGATCGTGATGCCCTTCTCCCGCTCCAGGTCGTTGGAGTCCATGACCCGGTCGACCAGTTCGGCTCGTTCGGAGAAGGCGCCGGATTGCCGCAGCATGGCGTCCACCAGGGTGGTCTTGCCGTGGTCGACGTGCGCGACGATCGCGACGTTGCGGAGATCGCTGCGAATGGGGGCGGCGACACTGGTGACGGACACGCGTGGGTACTCCTGGCTCGGCGCGGAAATGCGGGCGCGGCTGGGTTCGTCGACTGCGGGCCGGGTGCGGTGCTGTTCCGGCGCACCTCGTGATCGGGCGCGAACACCTGGTCCTGGCACCCCTCGGGGCACCCCGCCGCGGCTCCACTGCGCCGCTGCTGCAGAGCTGTTCCGGACGGCACCCCACCAGCAGCGGGGCGCGTGCGTCGACGCGCGGCTCGTTCCAGGGTAGTGCAACGCGCAGCCGCACCGGCCGCCGCGTGCTCAGCGCAACACCGGGCGGCCGTCGCACAACATCAAGTTCGCCATCCGAGGTTAGGTTCGCCTACCCTGTGCCCATCCCCCGTCGGAGCGCCGGAGAGAAGCATCGTGGGCAAAGGCACCATCAAGGTCAAGAAAAAATGTTGCCGCTCGCAACCTCCCTGCAAGAGCTGCCCGATCGTGGTACTGCGCGACCTGCTCCGCGAAGCCAAAGCGGACGAGGTCAAGAAAGAGCAAAAGAAGGCAAAGAAAGCGGAAAAGAAAAAGAACGCGAAATGATCTCACCGCGGCGCCCGCCGCGGCCTCGGCCGGTGAGCGGTGATTACTTGTGGGCGACCGGGGTCAACGGGTCGGCGTACTTCGCCAGCTCCGGGATGGTGCGCAGCGCCTGGAACTCGATCACCTCGTAGCGAACCAGCTTGTGCAGGGCAAACGGGTCCGTGGCGAGGATCGCGTCGAGGCGGCCGCGGGACATCGCGCGGGCGATGATCACCCCGCCGCTGCGCGGGTGGCGGTGACCGGCCGCGATGAAATCACCGGCGTCGTAATGCTGGGTGACCCATTCGTAGTGATCTACCAACTGGGCGTCGATTTCCGATTCCGGGGCGGTGTATTGCAGCAGCACTACAAACATGCTTCCACGGTAGCTCTTCGACTTGACCGCTGCCGATCACCAAGCGGTAACATTGATTCGTGCGCGCATTGTCGAACAACTGGTGGACCGCCTCCGGGCGGCCCGACGCAGCGCACTGACGCACTCCGAAATCGGCCGCTCGACCGGGCGGCCGAGCAGTGCCAGGTCGATCCCGGTGGCGGTCGCCGACCACAGGAGAGACCCATGACCCGCTTGTCCGGGATCACCCCGTCCGGCCACGTCCAGCTCGGCAACTACCTCGGCGCGGTGCGGCGGTGGGCCGCCGAACGCGAACCCGAGGACCTGTTCTTCGTCTCCGACCTGCACGCCATGACCACGCCGAACCGCCCGCAGCGGCTCCGCGCGCTCACCCGCGAGCAGTTCGCCGTCCTGCTCGCCGCGGGCATAGATCCGGATTCGGTGTTCGTCCAGTCCGACCTGGCCGGCGAGCTGGGCGCGCTGAACTGGATCCTGGAGTGCACCTGCTCGTTCGGCGAGGCCGCCCGGATGGTCGAGTTCAAGGAGCGCGGCGCCGGGCAGGACGGTTCGCGCGTCGGCCTGCTGACCTACCCGGTGCTGATGGCCGCGGACATCCTGCTGCAGGGCGCGAGCCAGGTGCCGGTCGGCAGCGACCAGGACCAGCACGTGGAGCTGGCGCGCACGCTGGCCCGCCGGTTCAACTCGCACTACGGCCAGGTGTTCGTCGTCCCCGAGGCGGTGGTGCCCAAGACCGCGGCCAGGGTGCGGGACCTGGCCGATCCGGGCCGCAAGATGGAGAAGTCCAGCCCCCAGTCCCCCGGCGTGGTCTTCGTGCTCGACGAGCCGGACGTGATCCGCCGGAAGTTCCGCCGCGCCGTCACCGACGGGCTGGACCGGATCCGCTACGACCCGGACGACCAGCCGGGGGTGGCGAACCTGCTGGAGATCCTGGCCGCCTGCACCGGCACGAGCCCCTACA
Organism: Saccharopolyspora sp. NPDC002686; assembly: GCF_040295745.1. NCBI lineage: Bacteria > Bacillati > Actinomycetota > Actinomycetes > Pseudonocardiales > Pseudonocardiaceae > Saccharopolyspora > Saccharopolyspora sp. NPDC002686. The sequence continues at coordinate 11,558 of NZ_JBEOVY010000049.1, read as the reverse complement.
CCGCAGCCGGCTCGACCAGCACCTACGCGGAGCTGAAGGACGTGGTCGCCGAAACGGTGATCGAGGAGCTGCGCCCCCTGCGCCGGCGCACCTTGGAACTGCTGGACGACCCCGCCGAGCTGGATCGCATCCGCTCCCACGGAGCGAAGCGGGCGACCGAACGGGCCCAGCCCCGCCTCCAAGCCGCCTTCCACGTCACCGGCCTGCGCTGATCGGCCCCCGGGGGACGCCTTCAGGTGGACCGACCACCCGAAGGCGTCCCCCATCGTCCATTCGTTCACCAGTTCGAGTGGAGCACCTGGCGAACCGATGATCAGTGCCGACAACCTGGGCTCATGGGTACTGTGACTGAAGGCAACACCGCGTTCTTGGTCGAGAGGAGTGCCGCCGTGGCTGCACCGTCGTTCGACCCGCACGCCCCGTTCGACCCGCTGGTCGATCTGGACGGCTTGTGGACGCCTGAACTCGCCGACAGGTACCTGCCGATCCCGGGGATGCCCCCGGCCAAGTACGAGTGCCTGGACGGAAAGCTGATCATGAGCCCCTACGAAGGTTCAGCGAACATCTACGCGGCTGACGAGCTCTACATCCGCATGCGAGCGCCCGCCCGGCAACTCGGCGGAAACGCCTACACCACGCTGAACCTCGAAATGCCGCAGTTCTCCTCGCTGCGCTGGACCCAGCCGGACTTCGCAGTGCTTCGGGAGCCCGCACGCGGACGTGTCTGGATTCCAGCCCAGGCCTTCCTGCTCGTCGGCGAATGCGTGTCACGGTCGACACGCCGAAACGACTACGTCGACAAGCCCGCGGAGTACGCCAAGGCCGGCATCCCGTACTTCATGCGTGTTGAGATCAAGTACGAGCAGGAACGCGCGTCGGTGGAATTGCTGCGGCTCGAAGACGGAACCTATCGCGATCACGCGAAGGCCCTGAGCGGCCAGACATTCGAGACGGACCTGCCGTTCCCGCTGTCGTTCGACCCCATCGAACTGCTGGAGCTCTAAGCCTCGGCCAGGAGGTCTCGGAGGGAGTGGACCAGGACCCGGTCGGCGTCGAGCCAGTCGAGGTCGGTCAGCTCGTCGGGTGCGACCCAGCGGACCTCGTGGTGCTCCACCGCTTCCGGGATCGCCGTCGGGTCGGCCAGCTCTGCCACGTGGACGCGCAGCAGCATGCCGTTGTTGAGCGGGACGTCGGTGCCGACCCGGCCGGTCGGGCACACCTCGACGGCCAGTTCTTCCCGGCATTCCCGGACGACCGCGGCCTGCTCGTCCTCGCCGGGCTCGACCCGGCCACCGGGCAGTTCCCAGCGCCCGGCGTCCGGCGCCGGGTAGCTGCGCTGCTGCGCCAGCAAGCGTCCCTTGTGGACGATGGCGGCACCGACGACGACCTGGCGGCTCGCCCAGGACTCGGCGAGTTCGCGCACCGCGTCGATCCGGCGCGCCAGCACGTTCAGCACGAAGCGGCGGCCGATCGCGACGTCGGCCAGCCGTCCCAGCGGCCCGAACGGGGTCGTCCAGTGGACCGAGTCGGTCAGCAGCGTTCGCGGCCCGGCCGCGGCGAGCACCGACTCGTGACGCAGCTCCGGCAGCAGGCCGGACACCAGCACGGAACTCAGCGCGTCCGCGTCGGCGCGCACGATTCGAGTGGTCAGATCGACCGGGAGGCGGGCGATTTTCGTGTGGAAGACGAGTTCATCACCGGGCACCAGCAGTGCCGCCGGACGGGTCGCGGCGGTGCCGCTGATCCCGATGTCCGCGAGGCCGACCTCCGCCGTTCGCGTGTGCCGCAGCGCGGCCCCCACCGTGGCGACAGGTGCCTCGATCAGTCCCGTGCTCCGCAACACCGACACGTGGAGACATCTTGCCCGACAAGGCCCGGCGGGCCGATACCCACCTCCGGGCAGACCCCGACCCCGACCTCGTACTTGTTGCTGAAGCAATCAGTTGGCAGGCCGTCGATCAGGCCGGCTGGGCGCAAACCCGGTAGCCCTGGCCCCGCACGGTTTGCACCATCGCGTCGGCGCCGGCCGCAGCGAGCTTGCGGCGCAGGTAGCCGATGTAGACCTCGACGACGTTCCGGGTGACGAGCTGCTCCTCGCCCCACACCATGCGCAGCAGGTCGTCCTTGGGCACCACCGCATCGGGATGGCTGGCGAGCGCGACCAGCAACCCGTACTCGCGGGGCGAGAGCGAGATCGACTGACCGGCCCACCGCACCTCGCGTCCGGCGCGGTCTATCTCCAGCTCGCCGACCCGCAAGCACATCTGCCTGCCCGCGGTGTCGCGCCGCCGCAGCAGCGCGCGCACCTGCGCGGCCAGCACCAGGAAGGAGAAGGGTTTGACCAGGTAGCCGTCCGCACCGAGGTCCAGTCCGTCGGCCTGGTCGACCTCGCCGTTCTTCTCCGAGATCAGCAGCACCGGGATGGTGACGTCCTGGGCGCGCAGCCGCTCCAGCACCCGGTAGCCGGACAGGCCGGGCAGCACGACGTCGAGCACGAGGACGTCGAAGGCGCCGGTGTGAGCCAGGCGCAGGGCCTCGGTGCCGTCGGCCGCGGCGGTGACTTCCATGCCTTCGGCGGACAGCCCTCGCTGCAGGGCTGCTCGGATCCCGGGGTCGTCGTCCACCACCAATACGCGCGGCACCATGCTTTCCAGCATGCCGAGCGGAGGGCGGGTCGGGCGCCGAACTCGCGATCCGTTCTCAGATGGCCACCTGTTTCTCAGGCTGATCTCAGCATCCGGCGACCGTCCGAATTGTCCGCATGACCCGCAGTAGCGGCGGGCTGTGAGATGCCTCGCCGGCTTCGCACGCGGTCGACGCCGCTCGAACGAGCCGCGTCAACCGCCATCGGGACCATCCGGGATCGGCGAAACCCATGGCCAAGCCAGGTGCGCAAACCGGATCAAGCGTTGCGAAAGTAGCAAGGGAACACAACGTTTGATCGTCGCAGCGAAACGAGGGGTTGACACATCGACCCAGCACATGACGTCTTGACAGCCCCCTTCCCGTCCGCGAAGGTCGATGCGATCGATTGACTGATCAATCAGTCGCGCATCGAAACGCAACACCAGCGGGGAGCTGCCGGGGCCGACCGGACGGGCGGGCCGACCGACTCGAGTCGAGCCGACGCGTGCCCCCGCGAGACACAGGAGGTACCGCCCGGATGGCGAGCAGAGGACAGTCGAACGCCGCCCCGAGTCGTCGCGACTTCCTCCGGTACGTCGCGGCGGGTGCCGGCGCGGTGGGAGCCGGAACGTTGATCACCGGCTGCTCGGGCGGCGCGGTCCGCAAAGCGCCGGTGCCGACCGGCCCGCCGCAGTACGGCGGACGGCTGCGGGTCGGCGTCGTCGGCGGCTCCAGCAAGGACACGCTGGACGCGCACGCCACCGTCACGCACCCGGACCAAGCACGGATCTTCCAGCTCTACGACACCCTGCTGCGCTACGACGACGAGTACCAGGTCCAGCCGGCGCTGGCCGAGTCCGTCGAGTCCGACCCGCAGGCCCTGACCTGGACGATCCGGCTGCGCGACGGCGTGGAGTTCCACAACGGCAAGACCATCACCGCCGACGACGTGATCCACACGCTGCGCCGGATCGCAGACCCGGCCGACCCGAAGAACGGCGCGGTCGGGCTCAGCTCGCTGGACCTCAACGCCATGCAGGCGCTGGACCCGCGCACCGTCCGGCTGACCCTGTCCCGCCCGGACGTCACGCTGCCGGACCAGTTCGCCGAGTACGCCAACGGGATCGTGCCCGCCGACTACGACCCGAAGCGGCCGGTCGGCAGCGGCGCGTTCAAGTTCGACTCCTTCGAACCCGGCCAGCAGAGCCTGTTCACCAAGCACGCCAACTACTGGCGCGAGGGCGAGCCGTACCTGGACGAGCTCGTGATCATCGACTTCCCGGACGACACGGCGCGGATCAACGCGCTGCTCGGCGGCCAGGTCGAGGCCATCGACCAGGTGCCGCTCGGGCTGCTGCGCGTGCTCGACGCGGACCCGAACCTGCGGCTGCTGGAGTCGGAGACCGGCTCGTGGATCCCGTTCACCATGCGGGTGGACCGGCCGCCGTTCGACGACGTGCGGGTCCGGCAGGCGTTCCGGCTGGTCGTGGACCGCGAGCAGATGATCAGGCAGGTGCTCGGCGGCCACGGCACGGTCGGCAACGACCTGTACGCCCCCGCCGATCCGCTGTTCAACTCCGGCCTGCCGCAGCGCAAGCGCGACGTGGCCAAGGCCCGGCAGCTGCTGCGCGAGGCGGGCAAGGAGAACCTGACCGTCGAGCTGGTGACCTCGCCGGTGGCCGCGGGCGTGGTGGAGGCCGCGCAGGTGTTCGCCCAGCAGGCCGCGGAAGCCGGCATCACGATCAACATCCGCCGGGTGGACAGCGGCGAGTTCTTCGGCGACATGTACCTGTCCTGGGACTTCGCCCAGGACTTCTGGTTCACCCGGAACTTCCTGGCGCAAGCCGGCTCCGGAAGCCTGCCGGATGCCCCGTACAACGAAACCCACTGGGACCACCCGGAGTTCAACGACCTGGTGAACCAGGCGCGGGCGACCACCGATGAAGCGCGCCGCAAGGAGCTGATCGCGCGGGCGCAGCAACTCGAATGGGAGAGCGGCGGCTACATCGTGTGGGGCTTCCCGAACCAGCTCGACGCGCACAGCGTGCGGGTGGTCGGCCTCAACTCGGACAAGAGCGGCATCCCGCTGAACTCCTACGGCTTCCGGCACGCCTGGCTGGCGAAGTGAGGGGACACCAGATGACTCGAATGCTGGTCAAGCGCATCCTGCTCGGCTTGGTGATCCTCTGGGCGGTGTCCGTGGTGGTCTTCCTGGCCACCCAGGCACTCCCGGGCGACGCCGCGCGCGCCATCCTCGGCCGCGAGGCCACCCCCGAGCGGCTGGCCGCGCTGCGCGAGCAGCTGCACCTCGACGAGCCGCTGTGGATGCAGTACTTCTCCTGGCTGGGCAACATCTTCCAGCTCAACCTCGGCGAGTCCTACGCCAACGGCATGCCGGTGACCGAGCTGCTGAGCTCGCGGCTGAACAACTCGCTGGCGCTGATGCTGTGCGCGACGTTGATCAGCGTGCCGCTGTCGATCCTGGTCGGCACCTACAGCGCGCTGCGCCGCGACAAGACCTTCGACCACACCACCTCGGTGGTCAGCCTGGTGCTGGCCGCGCTGCCGGAGTTCGTGGTCGGCATCCTGCTGGTGCTGCTGTTCTCCACCGGCGTGCTGAACCTGCTGCCCGCGGTGTACGTGATGACCGGGTCGGGCTCGGCGTGGAGCGATCCGGTGCAGCTGGTGCTGCCGACGTTGACGATGGTGCTCGCGGTTTCTCCCTACATCGTGCGCATCATGCGCGCCACCATGATCGAGGTGCTGGAGAGCGAGTACGTCCAGCAGGCCCGGTTGAAGGGCATGCCGGAGCGGACCGTGATCCTGCGGCACGCGCTGCCGAACTCGATCGGCCCGGTGGCCCAGGTGATCGCGCTGCAGCTGGCCTGGCTGGCCGGCGGCGTGGTCATCGTCGAATTCCTGTTCCGCTTCCCCGGTATCGGGTTCGCGCTGGTGGACGCGGTGAACAACCGCGACCTGCCGGTGGTGCAGACGCTGACGCTGGCCATCGCGGCCGTCTACATCGTCGTGAACCTGCTGGCCGACGTGGTGAGTCTGGCCGCCAACCCGAAGGTGAGGTCCGCCGCGCGATGACCACGACTGCGCAGAAAACCAACACCTCGACCAGTTCCGCCCCCGCGCCGCGCGCGGTCGGGGTCTGGCGGGCCGCGCTGCGGCTGCCGCGGACGAAGATCGGCCTGGCGCTGTCGGCGCTGGTGGTGCTGACCGCGATCGTCGGTCCGCTGCTGGCCCCGCACGCCGCCACCGAGTTCGTCGACACCCCGTTCTCCGACCCGACCGGGGCGACCTGGTTCGGCACCGACAACCTGGGCCGCGACGTGCTGACCCGGTTCCTGCACGGCGGTCAGACGCTGCTGCTGCTGGCGGCGCTGGCCACCCTGCTGGGCGTCGGTGGCGGCGCGCTGCTGGGCATGTACGCCGGTTACCGCCGCGGCTGGCTGGACGAGCTGCTGATGCGCTTCGGCGACATCGCGCTGGCGTTCCCGCAGGTCGTGCTGGCCCTGCTGTTCGTCAGCGTGGTCGGCCCCGAGCTGTGGCTGCTGGTGCTGGTGGTCGGCGGCAGCCACCTGCCCCGCGTGATGCGCGTGGTGCGGGCGGCCACCCTGTCGGTCGCCGAACGCGACTTCGTCAAGTCCGCCGAGGCGATCGGCCTGTCCAAGTTCCGGATCCTGCTGGGCGAGATCCTGCCGAACGTGACCGGCACCGTGCTGGTCGAGCTCGGCCTGCGGTTGAACTACTCGATCGGCCTGGTCGCGGGCCTGAGCTTCCTCGGTCTCGGCCTGCAGCCGCCGACCGCGGACTGGGGCCTGATGATCAACGAGAACCGGATCGCCCTGACCGTCCAGCCGTGGGCGGTGGCGCTGCCGGTGCTGGCGATCGCGATCCTGACCATCGGCACGAACCTGGTCGCCGACGGCCTCGCCCGCTCCGTCGCAGGTGTCGACCGAGGCATCGAGAAGGCCCGCTGATGCTCACCGATCACGCAAATTCAATGGAAATTGGACACGCGATTTCAACGGAAATCGTGCCGGGTTCCCGCCGATCCCACCTCCGGAGGTGTCGATGACTTCCCCCGCTCTGGACGCCGCCGGCCTGGAAATCCGAGGGGTTCCCTCGGAGGCCGCCATCGTCGCCGACGTCTCGTTCACCCTGGCCCCGGGCGAGATCCTGGGCCTGATCGGCGAATCCGGTTCCGGCAAGACCACCCTGGGCCTGGCGATGCTGCGCTACTGCAAGCGCGGCACCCGCATCGCCGACGGCCGGATCCGCGTCGGCGACACCGACCTCATGGACCTCCCGGCCAAGCAGGCGGCCGCGCTGCGCGGTCGCCGGGTGGCCTACATCCCGCAGTCCCCCGCCTCCGCGCTGAACCCGGCGCTGCGGCTGATCACGCAGCTCAGCGAGGCCGTGCACGACGTCTCCGGCGAGGCCGCGCGGAAGCGGATCAAGCAGGTGCTCACCGAGGTCGCGCTGCCGGACGACGACGAGTTCCTGCGCCGCTACCCGCACCAGCTCTCAGGTGGTCAGCAGCAGCGGATCGCGATCGCGATGGCGTTCGTCGGCCGCCCCGAGGTGGTGGTGCTGGACGAGCCGACCACGGGTCTGGACGTCACCACGCAGAAGACGGTGCTGGCCACCATCCGCGAGATGTGCGAGCGGCACGGCACGGCCGGCGTGTACATCTCGCACGACATGGCGGTGGTCGCCGAGCTGGCCGACCGGATCGCGGTGATGTACTCCGGGCGCATCGTGGAGACCGGCCCGACCGAGCAGGTGCTCAACGAGCCGCGCCACCACTACACCGCCGGTCTGGTGCTCGCGGTGCCGGACCTGGACGGCAAGCGGGCGATGCAGGCCATCGACGGCCAGGCCCCGTCGCCGCTGAGCCGTCCGGGCGGCTGCGCGTTCGCGCCCCGCTGCGCGGCGGCGACCGACGAGTGCCGCAGCGAGGTCCCGCAGGTCGAAGAGGTCTCGCCCGGGCACGAGATCCGCTGCCTGCACCCGCGTTCCGGACGGCTCGTGGCCGAGCCGCGTCCGCAGGGCACTTCGCCGGAAGCTGCCGAACCGGTGCTCGAGGTGCGCAACATCCGCGCCTGGTACACGGATTCGCCGGTGCTGCACGACGTTTCGCTGTCCGTCGAGCCGGGCACCTGCCTGGCGCTGCTGGGCGAGTCCGGCAGCGGCAAGACCACGCTGTCGCGCTGCCTGGCCGGTCTGCACGCCAAGCACGAGGGCTCGGTGCTGCTGCGCGGCGCCGAACTCGCGCCCAGCAGCGCGAAGCGCACCCGGGACCAGCGGCGCCAGGTGCAGTACGTGTTCCAGAACCCGTACGAGTCGCTGAACCCGCGCCGCCGCGTGCGCGACCTGGTGGCCCAGCCGATCTCGGTGCTCGGCGGTGGTTCCGGCGGCAAGAGCACCGAGGAGCGGGTGATCGAGGCGCTGGAGCTGGCCGCGCTGCGCCCGGACATCGCCGAGCGCTACCCGGACCAGCTCAGCGGTGGTGAGCGGCAGCGGGTGGCGATCGCCCGCGCCCTGGTCACCCGGCCCGACGTGCTGATCTGCGACGAGATCACCTCGGCGCTGGACGTGTCGGTGCAGTCGGCGATCGTCGACCTGCTGCAGGACCTGCGCGAGCGGATGGGCCTGGCGCTGGTGTTCGTCACGCACAACATCGCGCTGGTGCGCAACATCGCGCAGCAGGTGGCGGTGCTGCAGGGCGGGCGGATCGTGGAGCACTCCTCGGCCGACGAGCTGTTCGCCGCGCCGCAGCACGAGTACACGCAGTCGTTGCTGGCCGATGCTCCCAACTTCGAGCTGGAGGCGAGCAGCTGATGGGTGGTTTCGACCAGGTCGGCGAGGAGTTCGCCGCGATCGTCGCGGAGGACGACGCCGGGGCGGCGTTCGCGGTGTTCCGCGACGGCGAGCAGGTCCTCGACCTGCAGGCCGGGCACCGCGATCCCGAGGGCGCCGAGCCGATGACGACGGACACCCTGATGCCGATCTTCTCCGGCACCAAGGGAATCGTGGCCACCGGCGTGGCGCTGCTGATCGACCGCGGCGCGATCGATCCCGAGGCACCGGTGACCCGGTACTGGCCGGAGTTCGGCGCGGCGGGCAAGCAGGACGTCGCGGTGCGGCAGCTGCTCTCGCACTCCGCCGGCCTGCCCTACCCGGAACGCCCGGTGACCAGGGAAGACGCGGCGGACGACCAGGCGATGGCCGCGCTGCTGGCCGCGCAGGCACCGCTGTGGCCGGTCGGTTCGACCACGGCCTACCACGCGCTGACCTTCGGCTGGCTGGCCGGCGAGCTGATCCGCCGCGTGGACGGCCGGGCGGTCGGCGAGTTCCTGCGCACCGAGATCGCCGAACCGCTCGGCGCGGATTTCTGGCTCGGACTCCCGGAATCGGAGTGGCCGCGCACCGGTCGGCGCTGGCGCGCCGCCGACTACCAGGTGGCCAACCGGCTGAACACCCCGGAAGCCCTGGCCTACCGCGACAAGGTGTACGGCAACCCGCCCTCGCTGCTGGGCGACGGCGCCCCGTGGAACACCCCGGACTGGTGGACCAGCGGCCTGCCAGGTGGCGGCGCGATGGCGTCCGCCCGCGGCATGGCGGCGGTGTACTCGGCGCTGGTGAGCGGAAAACTGGTCGCCGAGTCCACAGTGGAGCGGATCAGCCGCGAGGAGAGCCGGGGAACCGACCCCGGCACCGGGCGTCCGCTGGTCTTCGGCCTCGGCTACGAGCTCCAGGACGCGCTGGAGACCTACGGCCCGTCGACCGACGGCTTCGGGCACAGCGGAGCGGGCGGTTCCCTCTTCGGCTGCTGGCCGAGCGCAGGTGTCTCGTTCGCCTTCAGCCCGTGCTTGATGCGCACCGAAGGCTTCGACGACCGAGCGCACCGCCTCCTCACCGCCCTGCACACCTGCCTCTGAGCCGATCCGATGTGGGGTGCCCGTCCAGAACCGGCACCCCACATCGTGGTTTCGCGGCCGCGCTCAGCACCGAAAATCCGTGTCGCGGAGGGCGTGCTCGGCAGTAGCCTGGCGCGCATGGAATTCGAGGTGGACGACTCCCGGGATCGGGTGGACCGCGACGTGGTCTGGAACTTCCTGTCCACGCAGGCGTACTGGGGCGGGTGGCGCCGGCGCGAGCACGTCGAGCGCCAGATCGACCTGGCGTGGCGGGTGGTCGGCGCCTACCGGAAGTCCGACGGCCGGCAGATCGGCTTCGCGCGGGCGTTCTCCGACGGGGTGGCCGGCGCCTACCTGGCCGACGTGTTCGTCCTCCCGGAGGCCCGCGGCCACGGCGTCGGCAAGGCCGTACTCCGCACCATGATCGAGGACGGCCCAGGCCGCGACTTCCGCTGGATGCTGCACACCGACGACGCCCACGGCCTCTACCGGGCCTTCGGCTTCACCGAACCCGACACCACCTACCTGGAACGCCCCCGACCCGCCTGACCAACGCCGAACCGTTCGCACGAAATTGACCACTCCTGGGGTGACAGCGCACCGGAACGTCCGGTGGAGTTCGGCGGGCGGAGCCCCCACCATGTCCTCATGACCGAACTACTCACCGACACCCAGGTCGCCGCGGCGCTCGAACACCTCCCGGAATGGCGGCAGGACGGGGCCCAGCTGTCCCGCACCGTCGAGTTCGCCAGCTTCCCGCAGGCGATCCAGGCGGTCACCCGGATCGCCGAGATCGCGGAGAGCGAGAACCACCACCCGGACATGGACATCCGCTGGCGCACCGTGGCGTTCCACTGCAGCACGCACTCCAAGGGCGGGATCACGGCCAACGACACCTCGCTGGCCCAGGAAATCGACAACGTGGTCGAGCAGCTGAAGTCCTGACGCAGCGCCGGTGGCGGGTCAGCCCTCCGCCAGATCCGCCACCTCGAAGGCGCAACCCCAGGACAGCGCTACCCCGCAACCGCCGTGCCCGTAGTTGTGGATGATCCGCGCCCCCTCGTAGTGCTCGACCTCCACTCGCACCGACTCCCGCCCGGGCCGCAGCCCGACCAGCTCCTCGAGCACCTCGGCCTCGCCGAGCCGCGGCTCGATCGCGGCGCACCGCCGCCGGATCCCGGCGCTCACCGCCGGCCGGACCACCCGGTTCCACTCCTGGGCCTCCGCCACGCCGCCGAGCACGACGCGGTCGCCGTGCGGCATGTACGAGGTGAACTCACCCGAGTCGGTCAGCTCGACGAAGTACTCGTCGATGCCGGGGTTGCGCACCACGACGTGCTGGCCGCGCACCGGGTGCACCCCGGGATCGCCGACCAGCTCGCGCGCACCCACACCGGTGCAGTTGACCACCGTGCTCGCTTCGGCAGCCGCGTCGGCCAGCGTCGGAACCGGGCTGAGCTGCAGGTCTCCCCCGGCGTCCCGGAACCGCGCGACCAGGTGGTCGAGGTAGCGCGGCATGTCGATCAGCGGCACCGTCCCCCGGTATCCGCTGGTGAAGCCCTCGGGCAGTTCGTCCGAGGTGCAGCGCCGCAAATCGGGGATCAGCCGGGCTTCGGTCGGGACCGCGTCGCCGAGGTCGAAGCGGGCGGCCATCCGACCCGCGCACAGGTGCACCCCGGAGGTGTCATCGCGGGCGAGCGCGGTGAACTCCGCGTGCGACCGGGTCACCCAGTACAGCACCGGCTCGGCAGGCCTGAGCTGCGCCGGACCCCACATCGCACCGGCCACCGCTGAGGTGGTCGCGCGCGGCCGGTCCTCGGTCCGGATCCGAACCGGCCAGCCCGCCTCGGCGAGCACGACGCCGCAGGTCAGCCCCTGCACCCCCGCGCCGATCACCAGCACCTGTTCACCGGTCATCCTCGAAACGCTATCAGCGATCAGCCCTCCCCGACGAGCTGAAGTTCTGCCTGGTCAGGGGCCGTGAGTCTTTTGCGTCGCTAT
>NZ_JBEOVY010000048.1:0-30794 GCF_040295745.1 Saccharopolyspora sp. NPDC002686 | reverse complement strand
GTCGGCGACACCGCCTACAAGACCAGGTCACCGTCGAGCCCGTTCGCCGCGAGGGCCGGATCGGAGTGCGCGGAGCCCGGCGGGACCGCGATGCCGGTGCTGCGCAGGATCTCCTTGGCCTCGGGCTCAGGCAGGATTCGAGCTCCGGAGGCGACGAAGCCGGCTATTGCCGTTTGCAGCTGCTGCGGCAGCCGCGCGGAGTTCTCGATCAAGCGTCTTCCCTTCATCGGCACCCGGGTCGGGAGGCGGCTCGTGGTTGCGGCGAGTGTGACGGGACTCGCAATGCCCGGGGAATACCGCGAATCGTGGACCGGTGATGGCGGATCCCTATCGCGGCTGCCCACTCGCGCCGGTCCGGCACGTGCGATAGCCGGTCCCGATCGGTGCGCAAGCCGGTCGGGTCTTCCTCGCGCCTGAGCGGGCACGCATCATGACCGCAGCCGGGTCGTGGACGATTCCCGCACCGGCGTCCCGCACATCCCTGGATCCCGGCCCTGCAGCGAAGCAGCGAGGAGAACGCCGTGGAAGATCGCACAGCCGTCGAAGCCTCGAACGACCAGCGGGGAGAGTGCCCGCACCTGCGGCAGTTGTCGTTGGACCCGGCGCCGGAACAGCCGTTGGACGATCCCCCGTACTTCAGCGAACTGCGCGCCACCTGCCCGATCAGCCAGGTCGACCTCGGCGGCGGGACGACCTCGTGGCTGGCGACGAGGTTCGACGATGTGAAGGCGATCCTGTCCGACACCCGGTTCAGCGCCAACCCGATGACACCGGGCTTCCCGGTCCGCGGACTGCCCGGTTCGGACCACCCCATGGTCGCCGACAGCATGATCAGGCAGGATCCGCCGCTGCACACGACGCTGCGCCGGTGCGTGGTCAAGTACTTCACGCCGCGGGCCGTCGAGGGTTATCGGGACCAGGTCGAAGCCATCGTCGACGACCACCTGAACGCGCTCGCCGAGCAGTCCGGGCCGGTCGACCTCGTCTCCCAGTTCGCGCTCGCGATCCCGACAACGGTGATCACCCGGATGCTCGGCATCCCCATCGAGGACGCCCCGCGGTTCTTCGAGCTCACCGAGCGGCAGACGACGCTGTCCCTGTCGAAGGAGGAGATGTACCGCAACGTCGAGGAATTCCGCGCCCTCGGTCTCGAGTACGCGGCGCTGAAGGAGGCGAATCCGTCCGACGACCTGCTCAGCAACATCATCCGGGAGCAGTACGAGGTCGGCGGCATCACCCGTGATCAGCTCGCGGCGCTGATCACGATCCTCATCATCGGCGGGCACGACACGACCGCGGGCATGATCGGCCTGTCGATCTTCACCTTGCTGAAGCGGCCGGATCAGCTCGCGCTGCTGCTCTCCGGGGAACGGCGGTGGGACATCGCGATCGAGGAGCTGCTGCGCGTCCACTCCGTCGCGCGGATGGGGCCGCGCCGTGCCGCCACGGAGGACGTCACGATCGGCGAGCACACCTTCCGCCAGGGCGAAGGCGTGGTCGCGTCCATCTGGTCGGCCAACCACGACGAGAGCAAGTACGCCCGCACCACGTGGGAGGACTTCGAGATCCCCACCGAGAAACCGCAGCACCTCGCCTTCAGCTTCGGCCAGCACCAGTGCGTCGGGCAGAACCTCGCCCGGATGGAGCTGATGGTCGCGCTGCCCAGGATCTTCGCGCGGTTCCCGGACATGCGGCTCACCGATCCCGAGGTCTCGCACCTGTCCTATCGGGACGATCGGGCGTTCTTCAGCCTCAAGGAACTCAACGTCACGCTCTGATCCCACGCCGAAAGCCCGCTCGAAGCGCCTGCACGGGCTTCGAGCGGGCTTTCGGCGTGGGACTAGTGCTTGATGGCCCCGCCGTCGACGACGATCGTCTGACCGGTCACGAACGAGGCGCCGCCGGACAGCAGGAAACGCACCGGCTCGACGAAATCATCCACAGTGGCCGCGCGTCCGATCGCCCGGCCGGCGATGTTCGCCGGCTCGGTGTGCGCGAAGTCCGCCGACAGCCCGGTGACGACCAGCCCGGGGGCTAGGACGTTCACCGTGATCCGGCGCTCGCCGAGCTCGGCGGCCATCGACCGGGCGAACCCGATGATGCCCGCTTTGGACGCCGCGTACGCCGCGATGCCCCCTGGGCCCTTGAACGCGGTCCCCGAGGAGAACAGCACGATCCGCCCGCCGTCGGACATCCGCGGCGCACACGCCTGGACGGTGGCCAGGGTGCCGTGCAGGTTGACGTCGAGGACCCGGGACCACTCCCCCGGCGGCATGTCCAGGAACGGTCCGGTGCGGCAGATCCCAGCGCAGTGGACCAGCCCGGACAACGGGCCGTCCACGCAGAGACCGGCGACGAGCGCCCCCAGACCATCCCGGTCGGTCACGTCGCCCGCGACGTACCGCACATCGGGCACCGGGGCTTCGGGCGCCGCCGCGTCCAGGACGACGACCGGCCGTTCCGCCGCGAGCGACTCGACCAGCCGGGCGCCGATGCCGGAAGCGCCGCCGGTGACCAGCAGCGGCCCGCTCATCGGGAGCGGCTCGCGACTACGTGCTCGAGGCTCTTGATCGCGTAGTCCAGGACCATCGACATGATGCCCATGAACAGCAGGACCGCGAACGACTCGGCGACCTTGAAGTTGCTGGTGAGCACGACCAGGCGCTGGCCGAGGCCGTAGTACGCGCCGACCATCTCCGACAAGACCGCACCGAGCACGGCGTACACCGCACCCAGTCGCAGCGCACCGACGATGCTGGGCAGCGCCGCCGGGAGCTCGATCTTCAGGAAGCGCTGGACGGGCGACATGGACAGCGACCGGGCCAGCTGCACGACGTCGTGGTCGATGCCGCGCAGCGCGCCGAGGGTCGACGTCAGCAGGACGAAGTACACGACGCTGCCGGCGACGAGCGCCTTGGGCCCGAAGCCGAGACCGAACCAGAGGATGAAGATCGGTGCCAGCGCGGGCCGGGGCAGGCTGTTGGCGAGCGTCAGGAACGGGGTCGCGGCGCGTTCGAGCACTTCGGACCGCGAGAACACAACCCCGGTCACGATGCCCAGGAGGCCGCCGGCCGCGAGGCCGGCGAGCGCACCGGCGAACGTCGCGGTCACGTCGGTCCAGAACGTGGCGTCCGCGAGCTGGTCGACGAGTCCCTCCGCGACTGCGTCGGGAGAGGAGATGAACAAGGGGTTGATGAGCCCGCGTTCGGATGCGAAGTACCAGCCGCCGACGAACACGATCGCGACCGCGCAGCGGATCGCCCACACCTGCAGCCGGACGCGGTTGCGGCGCTTGCGCCGTTCGGCGAAGACCGCGTGTTCCATCGCGGAGCGGTCAGCGCCGGACAAGCCGCGGGCCGGCGCTTCCTCGCCGGTGGCTCTGTCCGGAACGGTGGATCGGCTCATGGGTCCTCCCGGATCCTGCGCGAACGAGAAGTGCTGCTACTCCGCCGCTTCCGGAGCGCGCAGAAGGTCGATGTCGGCGGGGGTGGCCGTGTGCGGCCCGCCGTTGACGATCACGGTCTGCCCGGTCAGGTACGCCGCTCCGGCCGAGCACAGGAACAGGCACACCGACGCGATGTCCTCCGGACGCCCGAGCCGGTTCATGGCGACGAACCGGGCGACTCGGGCTTCGACGTCGTCGGCCGCGAACCGCGACGCCGCGGTGACCACCGCACCGGGTTCGAGGCAGTTCACCCGCACGTTCAGCTCCGACCACTCCCACGCCATGGTCCGGGTGAGGGACGCGAGCCCGGCCTTCGCGGCCGCGTACGCCCCGCGCAGCGGGTGCGCATGACCGGCGGAGGCAGATCCGATGTTGACCACCGCACCGCCGCCCAGGCGCCGGAACGCCGGCAGGCACGCGGTCGCCAAGTGGAACGCGCCGCTGAGATTGGCCTCGATCATGGCGTTCCACGCGTTGACCGACAACTCCTCCAAACGCTTGCCGAAGTTGCCGCCGGCGTTGTTGACCAGGACGTCCACCCGCCCGAAGCGCTCCTCCGCCGCCGCGGCGATGTCGGCCGAGGTCTGCGGGTCGCGGATGTTGCCGGTGACGGCGACCGCGTCGCGTCCCCGCTCCCGCACGCGCGAGACCACGTCCTGCAGCGCCTCGGCCCGCCTCCCGTGGACGACCAGGTCGGCCCCGGACGCGGCGAAGAGATCGACGACTGCACCGCCGATACCGCCGGTCGCGCCCGTGACGACCGCAACCCGGCCGTGAAAGTCGAACTGCACTCCGCCGAACGGTGAAACCGATTGGTGCGCCGCTGTCATCGTGCTCCTCCGCGAGTCCGGTTCGAACCAGCCTCGCCACCGCGACCAGCTCCTCGCAACGGCCCACGGGCTATCAGCGCGATAGCTCCGCACACCGCCGATCCGTGTTGACAGCTGTGCGCTGGGTCACGGAGCATCACCGCACCGGCGTGGCACGGTGGGAAAAGCGGGCGATCAACCGCATCCGACGTATTCGGGCTGTTCCATGACGAGCATGTTCCCGAGAAGTACGCGACGTCGTCTCAGCCGCACCACGGTCCACCTCTCGACCCAGCGGAGTTGCCATGAGGCAGACCAGCACAGCGCATCCGAGGCCGGAAGCCGCAGACCGCGCTGAGGACCGCCGACCCCCCGATGGGAACCCGGCAGGGGCACCGATCGAGTTTCGCCGCGTCAGCCACAACTTCATCCACGGTCGGCGCGCGGTGCTCGTCCTGGAGGAGTTCGACCTCGACATCGGCGCTTCGGAGTTCGTCAGCATCGTGGGCCCGTCGGGCTGCGGCAAGACGACGGCCCTGTCTATGGCCGGCGGACTGGAACGACCGCGAGCGGGCACAGTGGCCCTGGACGGCAAGCCGGTCAGCGACACCTCCGACGACGTCGCCTTCATGTTCGCCCGGGACGCGCTCCTGCCGTGGCGGCGGGTCCGCCGCAACGTCGAACTGGGTCTCGAAGTGCACAAGATCCCAGCGGCGGAACGCAAACGGCGCGCCGACGAGTGGCTGCGCCGCGTGCGGCTGGAGGAGTTCGCCGACTCCGACGTGCTGCACCTGTCGCAAGGCATGCGCCAGCGGGTCGCGATCGCGCGCACGCTCGTGCAAAGTCCCCGCGTGGTGTTGATGGACGAGCCGTTCGCGGCGCTGGACGCCCAGACGCGCGCGAACCAGCAGCAGGAGTTCATCCGGCTCTGGGAGGCCGAACGCCCCACAGTCGTCTTCGTCACCCACGACCTGGAGGAAGCGATCCTGCTCAGCGACCGGGTGGTGCTCATGGCCGCGCGTCCCGGCCGGATCGTCGCTGACATCAAGATCGACCTGCCACGGCCGCGCACGCAGCGGATGCGCACCTCCTCCCCGGAATTCGCCGAATATCTGGAAACCCTCTCCGCTCGCCTTCGGGACGAGGTGACCGCGGCGGAGGAACGCCGTCAGGCGGACGAGGAGGCTTCCGCATGATCGATCGGATCACAGCCCCGGACGGCACCAGCCTGGCCTACCGGGTCGTGGGGCGCGGCCCGCGGCCCTTGGTGCTGGTGCACTCGCTCGCCCTCGACGGCTCGTGGTTCGAACCGCTCGCGGCGGAACTCGGGGACGAGTTCCGCTGCGTCCTCCCCGACCTCCGCGGCCACGGCGCCAGCGGCGGCACCCCGGACTCGATCTCATTGGACGCGCTCGCCGACGACGTAGCGCTCATCGCCGAGCGGCTCGGCCTGACCCGTTTCCCGGTCGTGGGGATCTCGCTCGGCGGGATGGTCGCCCAAGCGCTCGCCCACCGCCACCCCGATGCCGTCGCGGCCGCGGTTCTCATGGCGACGACCGGCGCGTACGACGACAACGCGAGGGCCGGTGCTCTCTCCCGAGCGGAGGCCGCCCGAGCACCGGGTGGACTGGCTGCGCTCGCCGACATGACGATGACCCGCTGGTTCGGTGAGTCGCATGGCTCGGATCCGCTGATCGCCCGGGCCCGGAACCAGTTCCTCGCCGGCGATCCCGCGATCCACGGAGCGTTCCTGGAGGCGATGACCGCCGTCGGCGAGTTCGACGTGCCGCCGTCGGTGCCCGCGCTGGTGATCGGCGGCGACGACGACGTGAGCACGCCGCGCGCGGTCATCGAGAACCTGCACGCGCGAATCCCGCACTCCCAGCTGGGATTCGCGCCCGGCGGTCATCTCGCCGCGTTCACCCACCCCGCGCCTGTGGCCGCGCTGCTCCAGGACTTCCTCGAATCGCCTTCCACGCACATCGACGCCTCGAAGGGTGCCCGCGTTGTCTGATTCAGCCCAGCCGTCCCCGGAGGAGTTGCTCCACCACCTGCGGGCGGCGCAAACACCGGCGCTGCTGATGCTCGTCGCGCACCTCACCGACGACCCGTCCGTGCTCCGCCCGCAATGGCGCCCGAACCCGGACCTGCTGCCCGCGATCGTTCTCGACGCGCAGGAGGACGCGGAAGCCCGGGCGTTCTGCATGGCGACGCTCGAGCCGTACCTGCAGAACATCGCCGAGTGGCCGGTCGAACCGTCCGCAGCGGTCCTCCGGGCGATCGCCGAATGGGCGCTCGACCGCTCTGCGGACGAAGACGCCGAACTGCTGCGCGTCGCGTTCGTCCCACCAGGCACCGATCCTCGCGCTCCTAAGTGGACGAAGGACCAGCTCGATCCGGCGCGACCGATGCGGGTCGCGATCGTCGGGGCCGGCCTGTCCGGTCTGCTGGCCGGGCTGCGGATGAAGCAGGCCGGCGTGGACTTCACCATCATCGAGAAGAACGGCGACGTCGGCGGGACGTGGTACGAGAACGCCTATCCCGACTGCCGGATCGACGTGCACAGCCACATCTACACCTACTCCTTCTTCCCGCACGACTGGCCGTCGTACTTCTGCAGGCAGAACGTGATCCACGACTACCTCCGGGCATTCGCCGAGCAGAACGGACTGGTCGAGCACATCCGCTTCGGCACCGAGGTCTCCTCGGCGACCTGGGACGACTCGCGGCAGCTGTGGTCGGTCACCACCACCGGGCCGGACGAGCGCTCCCGGACCGAGGACTTCACCATCGTCGTGTCCGCGGTCGGCCAG
The DNA here is from genome assembly GCF_040295745.1 of Saccharopolyspora sp. NPDC002686. Classification (NCBI taxonomy): domain Bacteria; kingdom Bacillati; phylum Actinomycetota; class Actinomycetes; order Pseudonocardiales; family Pseudonocardiaceae; genus Saccharopolyspora; species Saccharopolyspora sp. NPDC002686. Next base: position 23,727 of record NZ_JBEOVY010000048.1, on the reverse strand, counting down.
CTGAACCGCCCGATGATCCCGCGCATCGACGGCCTGGACACCTTCGACGGCCCGGCGTTCCACACCGCGCAGTGGGACCACGACGTCGACCTCACCGGCAAGCGGGTGGCGATCATCGGCACCGGTGCGACCGGCGTCCAGGTGGCACCGGCGATCGCGCGGTCCGCAGCGTCGCTGACGATCTTCCAGCGCAGTGCGCCGTACCTGCAGTCGACGCCCGAGCTCCGGCAGGAGATCCCCGAGGACGAGCGCGCGCTCCTGCGGGAGGTTCCGCTGTACCGCGCTTACTACCGCTTCTCGATCTTCCTCCCGAGAGCGATCGGGCGCCTCGCCGCCGCCACCGTGGACCCGGCGTACCCGCCCACCGAACGGGCCGTGTCGGCAGCGAACGAACGGCTCCGCGCACTGCTGACGGACTACTTGCTCGGTCAGGTCGAAGACCGGCCGGACCTCGCGGCGAAGATCGTCCCGGACTACCCGCCGGGCGCCAAGCGGATCATCCGCGACGACGGGACCTGGATCGACACGCTCAAGCAGGACCACGTCGAGCTGGTCACCGAAGACATCGCCCGCATCGACGGGAGCGGGATCCACACGACCGACGGCCACTACGTCCCGGTGGACGTCATCGTCTTCGGAACCGGCTTCAACGCCTCGGACTTCTTGATGCCGATGAAGGTCACCGGCTCCGGCGGAGTCGACCTGCACGAGTCGTGGGGCGTCGACGCGTGCGCCTACCTGGGCCTGACCGTTCCGGACTTCCCGAACCTGTTCTGCATGTACGGCCCCAACACGAACCTGCTGCTGCACGGAAACCTGGTGCTGTTCATCGAATGCCAATCGGTGTACATCCTGAGCGCGATCGAGCAGTTGCTGGAGACCGGCAAGTCCTCCTTGTCGGTGCGCCGCGACGTCTTCGAGAAGTACGCCGACGAAGTGGCCGAAGCGAGCGCGCAGCGCGTGTGGGGATGGTCCAAAACGCACAGCTGGTACCAGAACGCGGAGGGCCGCTCGACCATCATGTGGCCGCTGTCGGCGCACCGGTACATCAGCAGCACCCAGGCCGTCGATCCCGAGCAGTACGAATTCCGCTGACCGCACCGTCCTAAGGAGACCTGTCTCGCCGTGATCACCGAGAAGAACACCGTCGTCAACGATCTCGAGACCCGCTACCTCATCGGGGGCGAGGGCCGCGGCAGCACCGTGGTCTTCCTCCACGACGGCGCGTGGGGTGCGTCCTCGGACGTCACCTGGGGCGGGGTGTTGCCGCTCGCGGCGCAGACGCACCGCGTCATCGCTCCGGACCTGCTGGGATTCGGCGGTTCGGCCAAAGCCGTGCGGCTGGATCAGTCGCCGTTCGGATTCCGGTTGCGCCACGTCTACTCCCTGCTCGACCAGATCGGTGCGAGCGGCCCGATCCACCTGGTCGGCAACTCCTTCGGCGGCTCCATCGCCCTCCGCGCACTGCTCGACGAACGGTTGAGCGGACGCCTGGCCTCGGTCACCTCGATCAGCGGAACCGGCGGCCCCTGGCGCAGCGCGACGAGCGCCGAACTCGGCAGCTACGACGGCACCCGCGAGGACATGACCAGAATCGTCCGGCTGCTGTGCGACGACTACCCGGGCATCGAGGAGCAGATCGACGCGCGGATGAGGTGGGCGGCGATGCCCGGCCACTACGCCGGGATGCTGGCACCGCACGCGAAACCACCAGAACCCTTGCGGACCGCGCGTCCGGCCGATCCCTACCCGGAACCGTTCGCGGAGGTCACGACGCCGGTCCTGGTCTTCGACTGCGCGGGCGATCCGCTGGTCGAGCGGGGCTGGGTGAAGCACCTGACCGACCGGTGCCAGACGGTGACCGTTGCCCCCGTGCCCCACAAGCACGCGCCGAACATCAGCCATCCTGAACAGACGTGGAGCTTCATCGCCGACTTCGTGAGGGGAGCGTGAAACCGTGTTCGACGATCCCCACGACGCCGTCGCCGCCCCGAACGTCCCGCACGACCGGCTGTTCCGGCTCGACGGCAAGCGGTACGCCGTCCTGGGCGGCGCTGCCGGCATCGGCGAGCACGTTGCGCGCACGCTCGCTTCCCGCGGCGCGAAGCTGCTGCTCGTCGACGTCGACGAGCAGGCGCTGGACCGCCTCGCCGGCGAACTCGACGCCGACCGGTTCGTCGCCGATGTTTCCTCCGAGGACGGCGCGCGGTCCCTGGCCGAGTTCGCCGCCGGCGCACCGCTGCACGGATACGTCGACGTCATCGGCCAGATGCAGCGCAAGCCGCTGCCCGCCTTCACGCTCGCCGAGTGGGAAAAGGATTTCCGGGTCAACCTGACCCACGCGTTCCTCGCCGCCCAGCACCTGGCTCCGATGCTGGCGCGCCCGGACTCCTCGATCGTCTACGTCTCGAGCATCAACGGCACGCGCGCGGGCAGCTACGCCGCAGGGTACGGCCCGGCGAAGGCGGCGCTCGAGGGATGGGTGCGTCAGCTGGCCGACGAGTACGGGCCGGAAGGGATCCGGGTCAACGCCGTCGCACCCGGGCTGTTCCTGTCCCCCCGCTTCCTCGCCGGAGCGCACGCCCGCACGATGATCGAGCAGTTCAGCGGCAAGACGATGCTCCGGCGGCTGGGTCAGCCGTACGAGGTCGCCGCGACCATCGCGTTCCTGCTCACCCCGGCTGCCGGCTACATCACGGGTGCGACGATCCCGATCGACGGCGGGGCGCGCGCAGTCGACGCGACCGGCCTCGACCTGCTCTCCCGCTGAGTCCTGGGCCCGCGGGGATCGTCGGCATAGGATGACCGGATCGACGGCAGCGGCGCTGTCGATCCGGCGGAAGTAGGGGTCGAGCGTGAGATTCGAGCAGTTGCGCTACCTCGAGGCGGCGCTTCGCACCGGCTCCTTCCGCCAAGCGGCCCACGAGCTCGGCGTTTCGCAGCCGACCATTACCAACCAGGTGCAGCGGCTCGAAGAGGACCTCGGCGTCGTCCTGGTGCTGCGAGGAACGCACGGCGTCCGCCCGACGGATGCCGCCGAGCGGATCCTGGCGCACGTGAAGTCGGCGATCCGGGCTGAGGACCTGCTCCGGCAGGAAGCCAGCGCGATCGATGGCCTGAAGATCGGCAAGGTGACCCTCGGCACGGTGGCGATCGGAAGCATGCGGGTGCTGCCGCACGTGGTCCGCGAGCTGCACGAAGGGCATCCGAACATCCTGTTCGAGGTCTCCGAAGGCGGGACCTACCTCGTGCGCGACGGTGTCCTGAACGGGAACTTCGACATCGGCCTGATCACCCGGATCCCGCTGCCCGGTGAGCCGCCCGACGACGAGCGGCTGCACTACATCGACCTGATGACCGGACGGCTGGTCCTGTGCGTGCCCGACTCGCACCCGCTGGCGCGTGCGGAGACCTTCGACGTCGACGACTTGGCCGGGGAACCGCTGATCTTCTTCACCGAGGGCAGCATCCTGCGGAAGGCGTTCCAGGAACTCATCACCGGCATCGACGCACGCATCGTGTACACCACCAACGGCGCCGAAACCGCGCAGCGGATGGTCCGCGCCGGGGTGGGGATCGCGATCGCGAACACGCTCGCGCCGTCGACGATCAGCGGCAACGGGGTGACGTTGATCCCGATCAACAAGCCGTGGGCCCAGACGACGCTGTCCGCGATCGTGCGGCTCGGGGAAATGCGCGGGCGGGTCGTCGATACCTTGCTGCGCCAGATCCGGGCGTCCACCCCCTCGGCCGGGTGGGCATAGCGCGGAAAGGCTGGTACGGCGATAGCCGTCGGCTTCTTCTGCTGCGGCTGGTCCGCTCTTTACAGTCCGAGTCCATGAAAGCCGTACACATCCGGGACCTGGACGGGCCGTCGACCGTCGCCATCGTGGACCTCCCCTCCCCTGCCCGCCGGGAGGACGAGGTGCTCATCGACGTCCACGCGGCGGGCGTGGCCTTCCCCGAAGTGCTCCAGACCAGGGGTCTCTACCAGGTCAAGCCGGAGCTCCCGTTCATCCCGGGTGCCGAGGTGGCCGGAGTAGTCGCGGAGGCACCGCCAGGAGCGTCGGTGCGAGCAGGTGACCGGGTCGCTGCCCTGCCGTTCCTCGGTGCCTTCGCCGAACGGGTCGCCTGTCCCGTGGACGCGACGTTCCCCATCCCGGACGCGCTGGGCTTCGAATCGGCAGCGGCGATACCGTTCAACTACCTGACGGCCCACTTCGCGCTTCGCCGCCGTGGCCGCATGTCGTCCGGTGAGGCAGTGCTCGTGCACGGTGCCGCCGGAGGCGTCGGCACCGCGGTGATCCAGGTCGCGAAGGCCTTCGGCGCGGGATCGGTGATCGGCGTGGTGTCGACGCCGGAGAAGGGCCGGACAGCGCTCGCCGCAGGGGCGGACGAGTACGTGCTCGTCGACGGTTTCAAGGACGCGGTCAAGGAAGCGACCGGCGGTCGAGGCGTCGACCTGGTCGCCGACACCGTCGGCGGTGACCGCTTCACCGATTCGCTGCGCTGCCTCGCCGCCGACGGGCGGATGCTCGTGATCGGCTTCACCGCCGGCGCGATCCCCGAGGTGAAGGTCAACCGCCTCCTGCTGAACAACCTCGACGTGGTCGGAGTCGGTTGGGGCGCATACGCCAAGGCACGCCCGGGTTACCTCCTCGACCAGTGGGCCGAGCTCCTGCCGAAACTCGAATCCGGTGCCATCACCCCGCCGATCGGTGGAAGCTACGCAGTCGGCGAAGTCCGCGAAGCGCTCGAAGCCATCGAGCGCAGGAAGGCGATGGGCAAGCTCGTCCTCCGCATGCGGGAATAACCGCTTCGGTTGACCGCTGTCCACCCACCGCAAACCAGTGCTCTCGTCACTGGTGACCGTTTTGCCGGTCGGTTGCGGCATGATCTCGGGTGTACTGGGGGCAGCAATTCAGGCGCTCTGGTTGTGAGGCGCTTCCGCCCCCCCCCATCCGAAACATCAGCGCCTCGTCGCGCACCGCGACCGGGGACAGAACCTCGGAGCGTTGCTTCCTGGCCCTCAACGTCCCTCGACCCGACAGGCCGCAAGAGTCTCGCCGATGATCGACGCGTTGATGACCGCGCGTGCCGGAGCGGTTACGATGTCCGCGATCTTCTCGCAGCGAGGGAGTTTCCATGTCCTCTGACAGCATGGCCTGGGCACGCGGCCGCGAGGGTGTTCTCGGCCCCTCCGCCGACCTGGACACCGGCGTGCCGACCGCCGCCCGCGTCTACGACGTGATGCTCAACGGCAAGGACAACTACGCCGCGGACCGGGAGATTGCCCAAGCCAGCCTCGCGGTGATGCCGGAGCTCAAAGAGATCGCGATCCACAACCGGGAGATGCTGCACCGCGTCGTGCGGCATGTCGCCGCTGAGGAGGGGATCACCCAGTTCCTCGACCTCGGGTCCGGGCTGCCGACGGCGAGGAACACGCACGAGGTCGCGCAGGAGGCGAACGCCCAGGCCCGCGTCGTGTACGTCGACATCGATCCCATCGTGCTCGCACACGGCCGTGCGATCCTGGCCAACGATGCGAACGCGCGGGTGGTCACCGCCGACATCCGTCAGCCGCGCAGCGTGCTGGACCACCCGGACACGCGCGAACTGATCGATTTCGACCAGCCCGTGTGCGTGATGCTGTGCGGCATCCTGCACCACCTCCTCGACGAGGAGGACCCCCAGGGCATCGTCGATTTCCTGCGCGAGGCGGTCGCGCCCGGTTCTTTCTTCTTCATCACCAACTTCACGAGGCTCGGCGACGCGCCGGAGTCGGTCGAGCTGGAGCGGGTGCTGCTGTCCCAGCTCGGCACCGGACGCGTTCGCACCCCGGCGGAGCTCGCCCAGTTCTTCACCGGGCTGGAGCTGCTCACCCCCGGGATCGTCCCGCTGCCGCTGTGGCGTCCGGACGCGCCCGTCACCGATGCCACCTCCATCGCGGCCCGCTTCATGACCGGTGGTGTGGCGCGGAAACCGTAGGCCCGATGCCCCCTGGGGGCGCAGGTTTTCCGCGGCGCAGCAGGCAGATCGACGTACGTGCTCACTACGCACGACCTCGTCGAGCGAAGCATTGGCGCTTGTGCGTTCCCGGGCACCGTCGGCCGCAGGTACGCCCTCAACATCCGATGTGCGCGTCGCAGGCACGCCGCTCCGGCAGGCGAATATGGCCGACCGGAACTGCGCGCAAAGTGGCGGGCAGTCGGTCAGGCGAGCATCTCGTCCGGCAAGCCGAGCTCGGTCGCGGTCGCGTAGAAGGCGCCCATGCCGGCAAGCAGGGCATTGCGGCTTCGCGTGCTCATGGCATCCAGCACTTGCTTGAGGTCGGCTTGGCGTTCCCGGCGGGACTGGCGGAGAAGGCGGCGGCCGTCTCTGGACAACTGGAGCATGACCTCGCGGCGGTCACCCTCGCTGGCCACCCGGTCGAGCAGTCCGGCGGCCTGGAGCCGATCGCACAACCTGCTCGTCACCGACGGAATCGAACCCAGCTCATCGGCCAGGCTCATGAGGTTGATGGCGCCGTGCCGGTCCACGACGACGAGCGCTCGCAGCTGCGGCGCCGAGACCTTGGGCTTGATGCGTTCGGCGCTGCGCGCCCAGACGACCATGAGCATCTCAACGCCGGCCTCGAAGTCGTCCAGGGCTTCGGAGGAAACAGAATCGGGTTCGCGCACCAGAACAATCCTCCTAGCCGGGTGCTTCACGGTCCTTCGTCGGGCCCCCGGACGCATTCTGTCACGCCAGCATTCAACATCGCCCGCAGTTGAGCGGGCCCAGGTGAAGCCGGAGAAATGGTGACCGTCCCCACGCGTCTGGAGTGCATCGACCGAGCCCTGCGCACCGCTCCCGCCCACGAATTACCGGGCGTGCTCGAAGCCGTGCTGAGGCGCCATTTCGGCGTTGCCGGGTTGGAGATCTACCTGGTCGATCTCAGGCTTGCGGTCCTGGAACCGGTGCTCGAACCCGAGGGCCCCGGCATTCCTCTGGTGGCGACTGTGGAAGGTCGTGTTTTCTGCGACCAGGTGCACGTCCAGCAACCGCTGGATCACGAAGTGGCGCTTCATCTGCCGATGACCGTGCGGGGCGACCGGCTGGGCATCCTCTGGCTGCGGCTGCCCGATGCTCCCGACGAAGCGACTCGTGAGGAACTGGCGGAAGCAGCCGCGCTCGCTGCGCACGCCATCACCCTCGCGGAGGTGGCGACCGATCGATATCGGCGAGCTCGGCGCCCCCAACGTCTGACGCTCGCCGCTGAGATGCAATGGCAGCTGTTACCAGTGCGTTCCGTGGAGTGCGGTTCCTACCGGCTCGCGGGCCAGCTCGAACCCGCCTACGCCGTCCGCGGCGACAACTTCGACTGGGCCCAGGACATCGATTCGCTGACCGTCGCGGTCACCAACGGCATGGGAGAAAGCACCTCCGCCGCCATGCTGACCACTTTGGCGATCACCGCGCTGCGCAATGCCCGTCGCAGCGGAGCCAACCTCGCCACGCAGGCAGCCCTCGCCGATCAGGCCATCTGGTCACACCATGCGGGTTCTCAGCACGTCTCCACGCTCCTGATGCAGATCGACCTGCTCTCCGGCGAGGTCTGCGCCATCGACGCCGGCTCGCCCAGGTTGTGGCGCGTCCGCGACGGTGGTGTCGAGCGGATCGACCTGGACGCCCAGCTCCCGCTCGGGATGCTCGACGGCACCGAGTACGACGTGCAGCACTTCCAGCTCGAACCAGGCGACCGGCTCTTCATCCTGACCGACGGCATCTACGACGCCGTGCTCGCAGACCGCAACTACAGCACCAGTGCATTGCGACGAGCACTGGGCAACAGCCGCCACCTGGAGCCCGCCGAAGCTGTGCGATCGCTGCTCAGCGACCTCCGCGCCTTCCTCCAGGACAGCGACCTGGACGACGACGCCGTGGCGGTGTGCGTCGACTGGCTGGGGCCACACCACGCTGAAAGCATTGCGACGGCGGAACGGAACTGGATCCTGCTCTGATCCCTTCATCCGATTTAGTTGTCTTCTGACAAGAAATATGCGGGGAGGCAATGGCGCCGTGGCCCAGAGCGATGCGGAACGATGATCGGGCTCAACACCGCTTGCTTGTCCTACGGCAAATAAACTATAAGATCCCTTGAGCTGCGCTGCGTACAGCCAAGGTGTGCAGAGGCGCCGCGACGACTGGAACGAGCCACGAGACGACTCGCCTGCGCACGGAGGGACAACTGAATGACTCCTGAGAACCGGACTCCCGGCCCCCGCACCGAAGAAGCGCAGGCTGTGGTGGTCCGCGAGAGCATCAGGAAAAGACCGTCGCCTGGACCGAGCGTCCAGGCGACCTTCCCCCGGCCCGACGCGGTCGTCATCACCGTCAGTGGAACCGTCGACGTCGAGACGGTCGACAAGCTCGAGACGATCCTCTGGCCGCAGCCGACGTCGATGACACGACTCGTCGTCGTCGACCTCAGCACCATGTACCTGCTCAACGTCCCGGACCTGCAACTACTGACCCACGCCCACATGCTGGTCCAAGCGCGTGGCGGAACCCTCCGCGTCGTCACCTCGAACCGAGCCGTCCAGGAGGCACTCCAGGCAGCCGGCCTCCACGCCCTGCTCGAGTGCCACAGCACGATCGACACGGCGCTCACACCGACGACAGCGCCCCCGGGCGGTTCTCACCGAATCCGCTGACGTCGCAGATCTTCGACGAAGGAGAATTGCAGCCGATCCACCAATGCCGTCACCGGGGAGCTTGCGGGTCGGACGACGGATCCTTCGTGGCCTGCAGCTCGCCCGCCGGCAGCCGGTCGGCGCCCCAGCTGCGCTCGACGTAGCCGATGATCCGCGCGACGTCCTCGGTGGGCACGCTCTCCGGTTCCCCGCGCTCGAGCGGGTCGGCGTGGAAGATGTAGAGCCGCGAGGCGAACTGGTCGAACGGCAGCGAGGCCTCACCGAACCGCTCACCGTTGCCCGCGGTGGAGACCACGACGCCGTCGCCCCAGTCCTGGCCGCTGTCGTTGTTCGGATTGAAGAAGTACACCCGCATGACGTCCTGCGGATCCGGCGCGACCCGCAGGATCGTGATCGCGTGCCAGCCGACGTAGCGGGCCGCGCTGTCGGTGACGGCGACGCCCGCCGGCTGCGGATGGATCACCGGTTGCCCGCCGTTGTAGGACGGGTGGTAGCTCGCGTGGAACTGCCGCAGGAACCCATCGAGGTCGACCAGCCTGCCGGTCGCCACCTCGACGTTGATCCAGAACCCGCGGGCCGCCCACCAGCCGTGGAACTCCGGGTTGACCCACCGGTGCGGGTCCCCGAGCCGATCGGCGCAGCGCCTGCCCATCTCGGCGTAGATCCGGTCCAGATGGGGCACCACCAGCAGCGACACGGGATCGAGGTCCGTGGGCAGCGTGCTCGCGACCCCGGAGGCGCTGTCCTTCGACGAGACCGGCTGCCCCTCGAAATGCATGATGATCTCGTCGTCGCGGGCCGCCCAGACCACCACCTGCAGCAGGTAGTCCGGGTCGTTGTAGGCCCACATCGACAACGCGCGAGCCGACTGGCAGGTCGGATTGTCGCCCTGCCCGACGCCGAGCGGTTGACCCAGCATCGACAGCACCCCGGCGGTCAGCCGCGCCTTCGGCTCCGGCTGGTCGCCGAACACGGTCGTCAACCGCTCCCGCGCGACCGGGGAAAGGTCGAGAGCCAACTGGCGCCACAGCGCGGGGACCACCGGAGGCTCGTAGAGGATGCCGCGGTCGAGCAGCAGCGCGAGCCCGTAGATGCACTGCGCGGTCTGCGGGTGCACAGCTTCCTCGATCAGCCGATGCACCAGGTCGCGGTAGCGCAGCAGGCAGTTGCGGCCGGTATCGGCCAGCCCGAGCGCCTCGCCGACCAGGTAGTCGCTCTCGTGCAGCAGGAACCGCAGCAGCTCGGCGTGGTAGGGCGACACCAGACCGGTGTCGTGCATCGCCCGGGCGAACCCGCTGGCCTCGTACTGCAGACCGCCGGTGTCCATCGCTTCCAGCCTGGCGCGGAAGACCTCGAGGCCCGGGTCGTCCCGGCACGCCTCGGTGGTCCCGAACAGGCTGGTGATGAGCCGGTCGAGCCCCTGCCCCGCCGACGCACCGAGGTCGACGTCCGGATCGCCGCGGTAGATCGCGATCCGGGTGATCAGCGACTGCACCTGGTCGACCTGGATCGGTCGCTGGCGCAGGATCCGCCAGATCTCGTCGACCAGCTTGTCCAGCACGCTGTCGTAGCCGATCTCGTCGGCGAGATGCCGGAACAGGTCCCGGATCAGCCGCGCGGTCCGCCCCTGCCGGGCCCGCTCCGCCTCGCTGGGCGAGGTGAACAGCAGCTCCAGGTTCATCGCCAGGACCTGGGACAAGAACTGGCGAGCCTCGTCGGCGGAGAACGTCGGGTGCGCGAACTCGCCGCGGGCGATGGCGAGCATCCGCAGTTCGCTGGTCGCCTCCACCACGACGGTGTCCACGTCCCCGCTGCGCAGCCCGGGGCCGACCAGCGAAGGGAGCAGGATCTCCGGCGAGGCCCAGTCAGTCCCCGAGAACAGGCCGGCTTCCTCCAGAGCCTGCGCCCGGGCCTGGACCGCCGCGGCGCCGCCCGGTTGCAGCAGCACCCGCCGCAACGCTTCCAGGACCCGCCGCAGCTTCGTGTGCTTTCCGAAGTCGGGGGCCTCGGCCATGGCGTGAACGGCGGCGTCGAGCGAGGTCACGCGCTTGTCCAGCGTCGTGACCTCACCTGTGACGTCGGCAGTCGGTTTCAAGGGGTTCCCTCTGGTAGGTCTCCTGCGTCCGCGGAGTCGTCAGACGTAGAAGTCGAGCTCTTCCTGCTTCTTCAACAGATCGCGCATCCGGTAGGGATCATCACCGAAGAAGTACACCAGACCCCAGTGATTGCCGAACGCGGTCCTCTTGGTGACCGTCTCCTCCAGGGGTGCCGAGAGGTCGTGCGACTCATAGTAGTCGTCGTCCTCGGTCTCCTCCGGGATCTGCAGTTCGTTGACGACCCGGAGGCGCGGGTAGACGCCGAAGCAGCCCGCGACCCCGGACGCGTCGACGACCTCGCGCGGGAAGAAGGCGTCGATCTCCTCCTCGGTCGTCTTCGGGTCGAAGGCCAGCACCAGCCCCTGGTAGGCGTTGAACCCGTACGCCCGCTCGAGCAGTTCGAAAACCTTGAAGCCCGGCGGCCGGTAGGCGACCTCTCCGAAGTACATCTCGCCGTCACTGGTGACGAAGTACTCCGGGTGCACGAATCCGAACTCGATGTCGAAGGTCTTGATCAGCTTCTCGATCTGCGCCGTGATCTGCGGCCTGTACCGCTCCAGCTCCGGGGTCGCCGGGACGAACACCGAGTAACCGAGCGTGACGTACTCGGAAATGTTGAGAAATTTGATCTTCCCGTTGTGTATCCACGCCTCGACGGCGAACTCCCAGCCGTCGAGGTGCGACTCCATGAGGACCGGGAACTCCTCGTCCGGAATCGAGTCGATCTCGTCAGGGGTGCGGATGACGCGGTGTCCCAGGCAGCCGGCCTTGTCGAACGCCTTGAGGTGGATCGGATCGTTCGGGTCGCCGTCGAGCTTGAGCAGCGTCTGGTTGACGCGCTTGAGGAAGCGGATCACGTCGTCCCGGTCGTGGGCCTCCTCGAAGATCCCGACCCGGATCCCGCCGAGCTGCGCGCGCCGCTTCATCAACGCCTTGTCCCGCAGCAGCATGGCTTGGCCGAACAGGCGCGGGTTTCCCAGCAGAACGGAGTTGATCGCCCCGGCCCACTCCACCGTCTCCTCGAACAGCGGGATCGCGACGTCGACGCCCTCCGCCTTGAGGGTTTCGGCGATCTCCATGGAGCGGTCGTTGAGCCGCTCGAAGTTCCATCGCAGGTAAGGAATGTCATGTTCGGAGCAGTACTTCTCCGCCCAGTCCGGCGCCACGACGACATAACGCCGATCGAACCGGTCGAGAGCCTCCACCGCGTTGAGACTCCACCCGAGAAGTGCTACGTATCCCTTGTCCGAATTCTTGATGGCCGGTTCGGGCTGTGGCATGGACCGCTCCTCCGCATCGGCACACTCTGTCGCGACGTATCGCGGACACAACCGTACCCGGAAATGATGTTCCCTCAGCACGCCGAAACGAAGAATCCGGCGATCCCCTGCCCTGACCTGGCATTCCTGCTAGTAACAGCACCAATCGGCGCAGTCGACCACAGTGAGTCGGCGGCAGCATCGCAGGTCCGGAACGCCTCGTGATTTGCTTGCCTTGGAGCAAGCTGTTGGGCCACGCGCTGGGCGCATGAACCGTTCTGCGAGCACGCTACCGGAGTGGAAACCCTGTCGACGTCTCACCTGGTCGCAGTATGCTGCAGCCGTCGCCGATGCGAAACGCACACACCTCGACGACCGAGCGCTGTTCGCCTGCTTATCACTGTCCGATGTGGACAATAAGCACGCCCGTGTTCACCACACCCAAAACCAAAACCAGCCAAGACTGGATCGGGCTCTCCTCACGAGTCGTCGACGCGCGGCGGTGCGATGCGGAAGTTCAGGCGTTGGCCGGGTAGTCGTCGTAGAATCCCTGGCCGGTCTTGACGCCGAGGCGGCCCGCATCGACGTACTTCTTCAGCAGCTCGCGGGGTCCGGCGGGCAGGCCAGGGTGCTCGGCGGCGTAGTGCTCCTCGATGTCCAGGACGACATCCAGCCCTACCTGGTCCATCATCCGGAACGGGCCGGCCGGGGTGCCCGAGTTGATCTGCCACATCTGGTCGACGTCCTGCGGGGTGGAGACGCCCTCCGCGACCACTGCCAGGGACTCGCGTTTGATGGCAGCCCAGATGCGGTTGAAGATGAAGCCGGTCGACTCCTTGTGCGCTTCGAAGGGGAAGACACCGTACTTGGGCAGTTCCTCCTTGAGGAGGCCGAGCACCGCCGGGTCGGTGTGCCCGTCCGACATCAGATCGATCGCGTTCTGCGCCGGCGGCATGTAGAAGTGCATGTTCACCACTCGCTCGGGGTGGGCGACCCGGTCGATGAACTGGCTGGTCGGGTACGAGGAGGAGTTGCTGGCCAGGATCGCGTCGGGCTCGGCGTCGGCGTCCAGGTCGGCGAAGAGGCTCTTCTTCAAGTCGAGCCGCTCCGGTACCGCCTCAACGGCCAGCCAGGCCCCGGCGAGCGCCTGGTCGAGGTCGTCGGTGACCTCGACCCGCCCCGGGGTGCCGCCCTCGACGCGGGTGGCCACCTCGGCGACGTTCTGCTCGACGTATGCCTTCGCCGCGTCGCCCGCGGGCCCGGACTTGTCGTAGATCCGCACCACGCCGCCGCGGGTGGTGAACATCAGCGCGATCCGCCGCCCCAGGGTGCCCGCGCCGATGACGGCCACCGGCCGGTGCTCCATATCAGTGGGAAGGGTGAAACCCATCTTCCGTTCATCTCCTCGGCTGCACCGCTCCCCGGCGGTGGATCGTGCGGTTCCGGACTGATTCCTGATGTGATGGCTGGTTGGTGCGATTCATCGAACCCTCTCGGGTCACGCGGGGAGCAGTAGGCACAACCCCGTGATCGGGTCCGGCAGAGTGACGATCTCGCGTGGTGTCTCCCCCGCGGCGGGGCCGTCGGGGAGCGGGATGGCGCGCAGGTGGCCTCCGAGGTCGCAGACGTAGGCGAAGCCGGCGTCGTGGTCGACGGCGAGGCCGATCGCCTCGCTGAAGCCGGTAGCGAGGATCTCGGGGGCGCGCCCCGTGGTGCCGGGTGCAGGCAGGGGCGCCCGGTTCAAGGTGTTCCCGTGCGGAGGGGCGCCGCGGTCGGTCCAGTAGAGCCAGTCGCCGTCCAGGTGCAGGTCGATGGGCTCGGGCAGGCCACTCCAGAGCAGCTCGACATCGGAGCGGTTCGCGGCCGCCTCTCCGGCGGGGAACTCCAAGCCCGCTCGGAAGATCCGGCCCTCGCCGCCCTTGGCAGGGCCCTTCTGCGTCCAGTACAGATGCCCGCGGTTCCGGTCCACCGCCACGCCGACGCACTCGCCGAGAATGCCGTCCTCGACGGGGGTGACCACCAGGTCGGTGAGGCCGGTGCCGTCGGTGCGGACCCGAGTGACGCGGTGTCCCTCGCGGTCGCCCCAGTACAGCGACCCGGCGTCGTCGTGGGTGAGCTGCTTGCCCGTGGTGATCACGCCGGTGGGGACCACGTCACGCCGAGCCCCGGTGTCGAGGTCGAGGGCGTGCAGGCCGCCATTGCGCCGGGAGAAGTCCAGTCCGGCCTCGCCGGGAATCGAGGGGTCGACGATCGGCGCGCCCATGGTGGTCCAGTACACGGTGCCCTGATCGACCGTGATGCCGTCCGGGCCGGGGCCGGTGTCCTCGACGAGGGTGCGCACCGTGCAGTCCTCGATGTCGATCCGCAGCACGCGTCCCGGCACGAGTTGAAGTGCCAGCAATTCCTTCGCCACGATGGCCACCTGCAGTGCTTGTTCGACGTTCTTGGCGTGTCCGCGTGTCCAGCACCGCAGTGGGCGGCCTGTCACCAGAACCAGTCAACACCTGAGCAGCGAAGTCTGTCCAATATATGATCTGGTCATGAGTGATATGGCTGGGGATATCAGCTTCTCTCGACGACTGCTGGAACAATTTCTCGCGGTGGTTCAGGAACAGCACTTCGGCCGAGCCGCCGAACTCCTCGGAATGAGCCAGCCGCCCCTCAGCCAGTCCATCCAGCGACTGGAGCGGACAGTCGGCGTGCGGCTGCTGGAACGCGGTTCCGGCGGAGTGCGGACCACCCCCGCCGGTGCGGCGTTCGCCGACGACGCACGGCGTCTGCTGGACCTGCAGACCGCCGCCGTCACCCGCGCCCGGCGGATCGCGGCCGGACTGGACGGCGAAGTGCGGGTCGGCTACGTCAGCCTGCTCAGCCACCTCTACCTGCCGACCCTGCTGCGCGCGGGCGCAGAAGAGCTCCCCGGTCTTCGCGTGCGCCTGCTGCACGGGTCATCGGCGGCCCTGGTGGACCAGATACGCACCGGCATCCTGGACCTGGCTTTCGTGCGTGACCCGGCCCGGTTGGGCGAGGACCTGGTCGCGACGGTCGTCGCCACCGAGCGGATCAGCGCCGCCGTGCCGTCCGGACACCCGCTGGCCGGTGCCGGTGCGATCGACCTGGCCCAACTGCGCGAGGAAGAATTCGTCGTACCCGACCCGGCCGCCTTGCCCACGCTCGCCGGACAGCTGCAACTCGCCTGCCGCCAAGCAGGTTTCACGCCCCGCACGGCCGCCGTCGCGGACGACCTCAGCGGCCTGCTCGGCTACGTCGCGGCCGGGCTGTGCGTCAGCTTGCTACCCGAAGGGCTGCGCAACCTCGCGGTCGACGGTGTCAGCTTCGTCCCGCTCACCGGGCCCGGGGCCGACCTCGACACCACCGTGCACGCCGTCCACCGACCCGACCCCGATGCCGCGGTCACCCGCTTGCTCTCCGTGATCACCGGCCCACGCTCACCTTTCGACGCAACCGACCCCGCGCATGGTCTCACCACCGGCCCAGCCGACTGAGCCGGTTGTCGCTGGTCAGGCTCGGTCGGTCGTCACGACCCGCAGCGATCGTGCAAGTTTCGGTCGGCAGTCAGTTGGCGCGTTGGTGGAGGGCTTTGATCGCCAGCGGGTAAGCCTGCACTCCCAGTCCGATGATGATTCCCGTTGCCACTGGGGAGATGCAGGAGTGGTGGCGGAAGGGTTCCCGGTTGTGGACGTTGGAGAGGTGCAGCTCGATCACCGGGAGCTCGACGCCTTCGATCGCGTCGTGCAGGGCCACCGAGGTGTGCGTGTAGGCACCCGGGTTGAACACCGCGCCGATCGACTCGCCGGCCTTGACATCCCTGCCGGCCTCGTGGATCCAGTCGATCAGCTCGCCTTCGTGGTTGGACTGCCGGAAGACCAGGTCAACACCGAGTTCGGCGGCCGTCTCGCGGCACATCTGCTGAACGGTGTCCAACGTGGCGGTGCCGTAGACCTCTGGTTTGCGGGTGCCGAGGAGGTTCAGGTTGGGGCCGTTGAGCACGTGGACGGTTGTCACGGTTTTCCTTTCGCATGGGCAGAAGTCCGCAGCGGGGCGCGCATTCCCCGCTGCGGATTCGAGGTTCAGGCGGTGGCCCTGATCCGGTCGTAGTCCTCGCGGGGGACCGGGGTCGCCCCCGGCTCGCCGAGGGATTCCAATGGGACGCGGTGCGGTTCCGGTGCCGTCCACGCCCCGATCGCGGCCAGCACGCAACTGACCAGGACGACACTGCCCACGGCCAGCGGCACGTTGATTCCGGACCCCGGTCCGGCGACCAAGCTGTTGATGGTGGGGATGAATCCGGTGACCGCGACACCGATCTGCGAAGCGATGGCGACCGCCGTCACCCGGATGCGCGTCGGGAACAGCTCCTGCCAGAACGCCGGGAACACCGCGTTGTAACCCTGGTAGACGATGCCCCACATCAGGATCGCTGTGATCAGCGCCAGGATCGGGCTGCGCGCGCTGATGAAGAACAGGTAGGCGTACATCAGCACTCCGGCGCCGAGGGTGCCGACGACGAAGACCGGGCGGCGGCCGATCCGGTCGGACAGCCGGCCGACGAACGGGATCACCAGGACCGCCGTGATGTTTCCGAGGACCGGGATCCACAGGAACATCGTCTTGTCCAGCTCCAGGCCGTAGCCCGGCTGCGTCGCGTAGGCCATGCCGAATACCGTGGTGGTGACCGCGACCGCGTTGACGAAGGTCATCAGGAACACCCGCACCAAGTTCGCCCTGTGCTGCCGGAAGACCTGGCTGATCGGCGCCTTGGCCGCCGCCCGCTGGGACTGCTGTTCGCGGAAGGCAGGGGTTTCGTCGACGTTGCGCCGGATGTAGTAGCCGACGAGCACCACGACGAAACTCATCCAGAACGGGATCCGCCAGCCCCAGCCCTGGAAGGCGTCGTCGGCCAGCAGCGCGGTCAGCGGGATGAACACCGCCGCCGCGATGATCTGTCCTGCCTGGGTGCCCTGCAAGGTGAAACTGCAGTAATATCCGCGTTTCCCGAACGGCGCGTGTTCCAGGATCATCGCGTTGGCACCGGCCTGCTCACCGGAGACCGCGAAGCCCTGCATCAGCCGCAGGACGACCAGCAGGATCGGGGCCCACATGCCGATGGTCTCGTAGGAGGGCAGGCAACCGACCAGGAACGTCGAGGCTCCCATCAAGAACATGCACAGCACCAGCACGTTCTTCCGGCCGTGCCGGTCGCCCCAGCGGCCCAGCACGAACGCGCCGAGCGGGCGCGCCACGTAGGCCACGCCGAAGGTCGCCAGCGACGCCATGATCGCGACCGTCGGATTCCCCTTGGGGAAGAACAGCTGCGGGAAGACCAGGGACGCAGCGCTGGCGTAGACGAAGAAGTCGTAGTACTCCAGGGCGCTGCCGATCCAGCCGCTGGCCGCGGCCTTCTTCGGGGTTCTACCGCTCGCTGCGGTGGATGTGCTCATCGGGGGGCTCCTACGTCGTTGGAAGAGGCGAAGTGGCGGATCAGTCGGCTAGCCGGACTTTCCGGCCGGTTCGGGATGATTCGTAGATCGCCTGGACGATCTGCAGCGCGTGGCTGGCGCTGACGCCGTCGATCTCTGGGGCGCGGTCGGCGGCGATCGCGGTCAGGAACTCCTCGACCTGCAGCCGGTGGTAGGGCATCAGCCGCTCGTGGATGGCGGAAAGCGGCGGGTCGGAGTCGATGGCCGGATCCCAGGGCAGCGCGTACTCCTCCTGGCCGAGTACTGCCCAAACGTCGTTGCAGGCGGGCTGTCCCTCCGGGAACTCCGTGATGCTCGCGGTCGCCCCGTTGTCGCCGGTCACCGCGACCCGCGCCCCGAGGCCCGGCGCGGCGATGCTGGTGGCTCGGATGGTGGCGAGCGCGCCGCTGGTGAACTCCACGGTGGCCACTGCGGTGTCTTCGACCTCGATGTAGTCGCCGTGGCGAAACGTCGAGATGTGCCCGGTGACGGTTCTGGCCGGGCCGAGGAACCACTGAAGGAGGTCGATGTAGTGGATTCCCTGGTTCATCAGCACCCCGCCGCCCTCGGTGCTCCACTTGCCCCGCCAGGCGTCGGCCTCGAAGTACGCGCGGTCGCGGCCGAGTTGGACGGTGCACTCGCCGAGCACCGGGGTGCCGAACAGCCCGTCGTCGATGGCCGCTCGGATGCGGCGG
This sequence comes from Saccharopolyspora sp. NPDC002686, assembly GCF_040295745.1. NCBI lineage: Bacteria > Bacillati > Actinomycetota > Actinomycetes > Pseudonocardiales > Pseudonocardiaceae > Saccharopolyspora > Saccharopolyspora sp. NPDC002686. The sequence continues at coordinate 5,501 of NZ_JBEOVY010000048.1, read as the reverse complement.
GCGGCCGGCCAGTAACGACGCTGGAACAGCACACCTAGTCGCACCCCGGCGTCGCGGGCCGCATCGATCATGCGCTGGGCCGAATCCAGTTCTACGGCAAGGGGTTTCTCGCACAAGACGTGGGCGCCTGCGGCAACGGCTTCCAGAACCAGTTTCTCGTGCGTGGGGTGCGGGGTGCAGATGCAGACGACGTCTGGGGATTGCTCGGCGAGCAGGGTCGAGAAATCGGAGTAGACCGCACCGGTGCCGAACCGGTCGCGCAATGCCTCGGCTCGGCCGAGCTCCGGGTCGCAGAAGGCAGTGAGCTCGGCGTCCTGGAACGCATGCACCGCGGTCGCGTGGTTCACCGAGATCTTGCCGCAACCCACGATTGCGACGCGAAGTGCGCTCATGGCTTTTTCCTTTCGCCGAATCCGCTCGGGACGTCCGGCAAAGAACAGAAGTTAACCGCATCGTGAGAGCGGTTTACGTGATGCGAACACGATGCCGCCAACACCTGAAGCCAGTCAATACTCTCGACCGAATAGTGACAGCAGTTGCCACGATGTGAGAGCATCTCTTTCGTGGGAACCAAACAGGACCAGGGCAAGACCGACATGGTCGGGAAGGCGCTGCGGCTGCTCGTGCTGCTCGGTGACCAGCCCGACGGCACGAACGCCTCCGAGCTGTCGCGGTTGGCCGACCTGCCGTTCAGCACCACCTACCGACTGCTCGGCTCGCTGACCCGCAACGGCTTCGTCCAGCTCGACCCGGACAGCCGCCGCTACCGCCTCGGCCTGCGGGTCTTCCAGCTCGGCCAGCGGGTGGCGCATGCGCACGGCTTCGCCGGAGCCGCACTACCGGTGCTGCAACGGGTCACCGAGACCACCCACGAAGCCACCCTGCTGCAGGTCGTCGACGACGACCGGGTGCTGACCGCGCAGAAGGTCGACGGCCCGCAGAAGTACCGCATCACCAGCGATCCGGGCGGGCACGAGCTGCTGCACTCGACCTCCAGCGGCAAGGTCCTGGTGGCCTTCAGCGAACCAGCCGAAAGCAAGCGGCTGGTGGCCGAACTCGATCTCGCCGAGCGCTGCCCCAACACCATCACCGCCCGCGAGGTGTTCCGCCAGGAGATCGAGCGGATCCAACAGCGCGGCTACGCCACCAACGACGAGGAGAACGACCCGGGCATGCGCGCGATCGCCGTGCCGGTCCTGGACTCGCGCGGGATCGCCATCGCATCGCTGGCCACAGCCGTCCCCGCATTCCGGTACTCGGTCGACGAACTCACCCAGTTCGTACCGCTGCTGAAAGAAGCCGCCGAAGAACTCGCCGTTCGCCTGCCGTTGCACTGACCCTTGAACAGAAGGTGGGCCCATGTGTGCCGCTGAGCGGAACGTTCCCGACGTCGCCGTCGCACGGGTCGCAGCGGTGCTGGGCGCGTTCGACCCGCAGCACGCCGAACTGCGGGTGTCGGAGATCGCCAGGCGGGCCGGGCTGCCGAAGTCGACCACCTCGCGGCTGGTGCGGGACCTGGTCGTGCACCGCTTCCTGGAACGCGACGGCCCGGCGCTGCATCTGGGTGCCAGGTTGTTCGAGTTCGGCGAGCTCGCATCGCGGTATCGCAACCTTCGATCGGTCACGCTGCCCCACATGGCAGACCTGCGGGAAGCGACCCGGCAGACGGTGCACCTGGCGGTGCTCGACGGGACCGAAGTCGTGTACGTGGAGATCCTGCGCAGCAAAGACGCCCCGCGGATGCCGTCTCGGGTCGGCGGACGCCTACCCGCACACGCCTCGGCCCTCGGCAAGGCATTGCTCGCCTTCAGCGAAGAGTCCACTGTGGAAGACCTGTGCGCGTGGCCGTTGCGGCGGGTGGGGCCGCGCAGCATCACTGCGCCGGGACTGCTGCGCCAGGAGCTCAAGCGGATCCGGGAAGCCGGACTGGCCTATGAGAGCGAGGAATCCTCTCCCGGCACCGGTTGCGTGGCGAGCCCGATCATCGGCGCGGACGGGATGGCCGCCGCGGCGCTGTCGATCTCCGGATGGAGCGGGAAGCTCAACCTGCGACGCATGGCACCTGCGGTGCGAACCGCCGCGTTGGCGATCAGCCGCGAGCTACGCGGCCCGACACCGGTCGAGAAGTGATCCGCTCATCGGATCGGCTCGACGAAATCCGGATTCGAAGACGGATCGGGAGTTTGTTCCTGTCAGCGGATCAACCGCCTTGTCGGATCGGAGGCCCGCATCGATGCTGCGAGTGGTGCGAAGCCGGCTACGTCGGCGGGCAGGAAGACATGATCATCGACGTGGCGATCGGAATGTCGTCGCGGAAGGAGGTTTCGGCATGAGTTGGGACATCGACCGGGCGGTCACCGAACTCCTCGACCGCGAATCGACCAAGACCGACGGTGGCCGCATCACCGACGAATGGCCCGGCCTGGACCTGCCGACGGCGTACCAGGTGCAGGACGCGCTGCTGCGGCGCAAGATCGATGCCGGCGAGCAGCTGGTCGGGGTCAAGCTCGGCTTGACCTCGCGGGCCAAGCAGCAGCGGATGGGCATCGAGTCCCCGCTGACTGCCTGGTTGACCGATGCGATGGAGCTGCCGGTCGGTGCCCCGGTACGCCTCGACGAGCTGATCCACCCGCGGATCGAACCGGAGATCGTGTTCGTCATGGGCGATCGGCTGGCCGGTCCGGGCGTTACCGCCGCGACCGCGATGCGGGCGGTTCGCAGCGTGCACGCGGGTTTCGAGGTGATCGACAGCCGCTACCGCGATTTCAGCTTCGCGCTGCCGGACGTGGTGGCCGACAACGCCTCTTCGTCGCGGTTCGTGTTCAGCGGCGACGGTGTCTCCCCGGATGGCCTGGACCTCGCGCTGGAGGGCTGCCTGCTCGGCATCGACGGCCAAGTCGTCGACTCCGCAACCGGTGCCGCCGTGCAGGGCCACCCCGGCGAAGCGCTGGCCTTGGCGGCCAACGCCCTAGGCGCTCGGGGCATCGAGATCGAACCAGGTTGGGTGGTGCTCACCGGCGGGCTCACCGACGCGGTCTTCCTCGAACCGGGTCGCGAGGTCTCCGCCGAGTTCACCAACCTCGGAACACTTCGCGTGGTGGGGAGCTGACGATGCCACTGGTCGAAATCAGCTTGCTGGCCGGACGCTCCCCGGAACAGATCCGCGAACTCATCCACCAGGTGCACAACGCGGTCCAGACGTCCCTGGACGCCCCGCCGGAAAGCATCCGCGTCCTCATCCGCGAAATGCCGCCCGAGCACTGGGCGGTCGGCGATGTCACCAAAGCAGAGCAGAAGGAGGCATCCGGTGGCTGAACGACCTTCCACCGTCGAGGAGTTCCGCGCGACCTACGAAGACATGCTCGGTTTCGTGCCGCCGCGCGTGGCATCGCGCTTCGAACAGGGCGAACCCGAAGTGCTCTTGGCGCAGGAGCGGTTGCGCAACCTGATCATGTACCCGGAGGCGCTGGACCAGAAGATCGTGCAGCTCGTCCTCTTCGGCATCCTGCACGCCAAGCTCAGCGACGCCGCGAAGCTGCACGGCCTGGCCGCGCTGCGCGCCGGGGCGAGCTGGGAAGAGCTGCGCGCCGTGATCGACCTGGCGTTCCTGTTCACCGGGTACTCCGCGGCCAATCGCGGTCCCCAACTGCTGGCCGACATCGCCGACCTGGAGAAGAAGTCCCATGGCTGAAACACCCGAGCCGATGTACGAGCTGGCGCACCTGGGCCACGCCGAACTGCTGACCCCGGCCTACGACCGCAGCCTCGAGTTCTTCGTCGACGTCTACGGCCTGGACCTGGTGCACGAGTCGGACGGGAGCGCCTACCTGCGCGCCTGGAGCGACCACGACCTGACCACCCTGAAGCTGACCGCCGCCGACCAAGCCGGTCTGGGCCACGTCGCCTGGCGCGCGGTCAGCCCGCAGGCGCTGGAACGTCGCGTCGCGGCGCTGGAAGCGCGCGGGATCCGGGGCGAGTGGATCGACGGCGACTTCGGGCACGGCAAGGCCTACTCGTTCGTGTCGCCGAGCGGACAGCGCATGGAGCTCTACTACGAGACCGAGAAGTACCGTGCGCCGCGAGGAAAAGCTTCCTTCCTGCCGAACCAGCCGCAGTCCTCGGTGGCACGCGGTGTCGGCGCCGCGCGGATCGACCACATCAACGTGCTGGCGCAGGACGTTCCCGCCGCACGCGAGTTCATGTCCGAAACGCTCGGGTTCAAACTGCGCGAGCACCTGATCCCGCCCGGCCAACCCGAGGTCGGGGCGTGGTTGAGCCTGATGAACAAGGCCCACGACCTGGCGATCACGAAGGAACCGGCGCAGGCCACCGGCCGGCTGCACCACCTCGCCTATGCGGTGGAGAACCGCGAGGACGTGCTGCGCGCCGCCGACGTGTTCTGCGAACTGGGCACCGACATCGAGTTCGGCCCGGCCAAGCACTCCCGGACGCAGGGCTTCTTCCTGTACGTGCTGGAACCGGGCGGCAACCGGATCGAGGTGTTCTCCGGCGGGTTCCACATCTTCTCCCCCGACTGGGAACCGGTCACCTGGACCACCGAGGGACAGGGCCGCTCCACCGCCTGGGGCTTGGACGTGCCGGCCAGCTTCCACTCGCACGCGACACCGGTGCTGCCATGACCGTTGACCTCACCGCGAGCTTCGTGACCCTCTCCGGCGCGGGTTTCGCCGAACCGGCGCGGATCCCGTTCGCCGAGCGCTGCCGGGCGGCGGCCGATGCCGGATTCACCGGTATCGGCCTGCACGCCGAGGACTACCGGCGAATGCGCGACGCCGGGGTGACCGACGGGGAACTTCGGTCACTGCTGGCCGAACATTCCTTGCGGCTCGACGAAATCGAGTTCCTCAACGGATGGTTGACCGCAGCCGGAACACCGTGCGACGAGGACATCACCGCACTCGGCGCGGCGTTCCAGCCGCATCACGTCACGGCCGGGGAGTTCGGATCCGGAGCGTTCACCGTCGAGGAAGCGGGCGCACGGCTGCGAAAGGTATGCGACCGGTTCGACGGCATGCGGGTTGCCGTCGAAGGTTTCCCTTGGAGCAGCTTGCGGAACGTGGCGACCGCACGCGCCGTCGTCGAAGCTTCCGGCGCCACCAACGCGGGCCTGATGATCGACGTGTGGCATTTCTACAACGGCCGCTCGACGCTCGCCGATCTCGACGGGTTGCCACCGGAACGCATCGTGGCGGTGCAGCTCAACGACGGTCGCATCGTCGACGACGACTTCCGGACCGAAGCTCGCCGCGGCCGCCTCCTGCCTGGCGACGGAGACCTCGACGTCATCGGTCTTGTGCGCGGTCTGCACGAACGCGGGTTCCGCGGCCCCTACTGCATCGAGGTCAACTACCCGGCCTTCCGCGACCAGTCGCCCCAAGACATGGCCCAGAAGAAAACCCCGCTACCGGAAGTAAGGAGTGCCAGCGGCTGAGTTGAAAATCGTGGGGCAAGAGAGTGTCCGAGTCCGAGTCCGAGACTTG
>NZ_JBEOVY010000047.1:0-30908 GCF_040295745.1 Saccharopolyspora sp. NPDC002686 | reverse complement strand
GTGAGTACTTCGGGGTGCCATAGCGCCCCGAAGTACTCACGAGGACTTCTTGCGGCGGTTGAGGATTCCAGCGCCGAAGCGGGGCTTTTCCAGGGCGGCGAGGAGCGCCAGGAACGCGTCGTGGACTTCTCGGCGGGAGTCGTCCGGGGTTGCCGGGGGTGCCGTCAGGTCGGGGTCGGGCATGCCCTTGACCTGCATCCAGCGCTCGTCCCACAGCGCTTCCATCGCGGCGTTCCAGCGCTTCCGGACGTCTTCGACGACCTGGTCGCGCTGTTCGGCCGCTGCGTCCTTGCGCTGCTGGCCCTCCGCGACCGCTTCGCCGAGCTCGGTCGCCCGGGCGCGCTCGTGCTTGCGGAGGTCCTGCGCTGCGGTGGACGCCAGCGCGGTGAGCTCCTTGTACCGGATCGACGCCGGAACCAGGTCAGTCACCAGCTTCCTCCCAGACCTCGATCTCCTCGGCCGCTCGCTGCACCGGCACCTGCGGGGCGTCCGGGGTGCCGAGGTCGAACGGCAGGATCACCTCGGGGCGCGAATGCACCGCCCGGTCGAAGAAGAGGCCGCGCCGGGCTCGCGGCGACCAGCTGACCACCTGGCCGGCCGCGAAGGTCGCCAGCTCCTGGCCGTGCACGTCGAAGGCGACCCACGCGCCGATGTCGTCCACCGGGCCCATGCCGAGGGTGTTCTTCACCCGATTCGCGCTGCGCCACCAGCCGATCACGTGCACCCGGGATTCCGGGCCCTGCTTGAGGATCTTCCGCAGGTGGTCCAGGCCGCTGACCCTGGTGGTCGGGTCCTTGCGCTCCAGGGTCGTCTGCGCCGCGTCCGCCGCGTACAGCACCAGGCAGTGCGGCACGTCCGCGCCGGAGCGGCCGTCGATCGAGTCCGCCGTGGCGGCCATCGCCGCCTCGATGCCGTCGAGGCCGACCAGGTCGACGTCGTGCCCGGCGGCGCGCAGCTCGTCGACGACCCGGTGCACGTCGTCGTCGACGTCGTCCAGCAGACCGGCGATGGTGAACTTGATTCCGCCGGGGAGGTGTTGCCGCGCCAGGGAAAGCGTCGCCGCGCCGAGCACGCTCACCGCGTCCACCCGGACCGAGCCGATCACCGCGATGTTGCGCCCCGGCGAGCGGCTCAGCCGGACCGAGGCAGCGGTGCCGTCCACGTCGATGATCTGGCCGAGCAGCACCTCGGGCGTGCCCACCGGCGCCGACAGCTGCCGGTAGTCGTCCAAAGTGGACAGGGCGGGCAGGTTGGAGCCGTCGAACAGCCTCGGCGGCACGGCGGAGTCGTCGAGCTGCTTCCACAGCTCCAGCTGCAGCGCGTCGAAGGTGTTGCGGGCGGTGGCGTCCGGGATCCGGGCGATCTCGTTGCCGTGCTTGACGCCGGACTCGTGGTTGACCACCGCGTGCCAGCGCGGCAGCTCCATCGCGGCGTTGTTCTGCTCGCCCAGCACCCGGCGCGCCTTGGGCAGCGCGATCCGCAGGATGAACTGCTCGAAGATCGCCGGCTTGCCCCAGAACGCCTCGATGCCGGACACGTCCTGGCTGGCCAGCACGAGGTGGATGCCCTGCGAACGGCCGCGCCGCGCAACGTCTTCCAGCAGCGCGGTGGCCTGCGCGGTCACGTTGTCCCGGTCGGCGAACAGGTACTGGAACTCGTCGATCACCGCGACGATCCGCGGCCACCGGCCGTTCGGGTCCTCGGCGCGCAGCTCCTCGAGCTTGGTGACCTCGTGCTCCTTCGCCGCCTCCGCGCGCCGCCGCATCTCGTCGGCCAGGAACCGCAGCAGCGCCAGGCCGAACTCTCGGTCGGTGTTGACGTTCACCCCGACCAGCTGCGCGTGCGGCAGCCAGCTCGGGTCCCGCTTGCCCGGGGTGAACTGGGCGAACGACACGCCTTCCTTGAAGTCCAGCAGGTAGAGCTCCAGCTCGTCCGGCGAGTACCGGGCGGCGAGCCCGCCGAGCATGCCGTACAGGAAGTTCGTCTTGCCCGAACCGCTCGGCCCGCCGATCAGGGTGTGCGGGCTGCTGTCGCCGAGCGTGATCCACACCGGCTCGCCCTCGTCGAACCCGACCGGCGCCTGCAGCCCGGACCGCGAGCTGTGCGCCCAGTACTGGTCGGGAACCAGGTCGTCGAAGGTCCGCACCCGCGCGCGGCGGGCCAGGAACGCTTCCGCGATCGACGCGCAGGCCTTCGTGACCTCGTTGCGCGACGGCGATTCGTCCAGGTGCACCACGGCTTCCGGGCCGGTGGTGCTGAGCCGCGCGCGGTCCTCGCCGGTCAGCCGGACCGATTCGATCGCGCTGCTCACGGTCAGGGACATGTCCACGACGATCAGCTGGATGCCGCAGGCCGGTCCGCTGCGGGCGATCCGCTGCAACTGCTGCTGCTGTTCCTCGCGCAGCGGCTCGCCGTTGCCGAACAGCACCCCGATGCGCCACGGTTCGGAGCGGTGCCCCTTCTCCTCGGCCAGCGCGCGCAGCGAGGTGTGCCCGCCGAGCAGCGCGCCGGTGTGGATCCGCCGGATGTGGTCGGACAGGGCGTCCAGCATCTCGTCGAGCCGGGTCGGGTCGTGCGCGGTGAGCAGCCCGGCGCGGGTCAGCGGGTAGAGGCCGGGCAGCGTGCCGGTCAGGTGCGCGACATCCCAGACGTGCAGGCGCACCGAGCCCGGCTGGAAGTGGCTGAGCAGCCGCAGCAGCAGGTTCTGCACCAGGGTTTCGGCGGCTTCCGGGTTGCCGTCGGTGGTGATCCGCAGGTGCGACTCGTCGAGCAGCGGCACGGCGGCGGGGAACGGCTGCGGATCCGGTGAGTCCGGCACGACGGCGGTGCCGAGGCGCCACAGCTCGGGCGGGGGAGCGGAGGATTCCCGCGTGCCCACCTCGCCGAGCCAGTCCGACCAGGGCAGTCCGGCCGACCCCGGTGCGACCTCGGCCATCAGCTGGGTCAGCTGGTCCGGCCCGGTGGCGGTCCACTCCGCGAAGATCTCCGCGCGATCGTCGAGCGCTTCCCGCATCGCGGCCTGGAACGCGCTGCTGCTCGGGTCGCCGATCTCCTCCGGATCGCGTTGCGCGGCGGCCGTCCCGGCCTGCGCGATGCGGAGCGCGTAGTCCTGCTGCGCGCACTCGGCGAGGACCCGGGCGTGCTCGTTGTCAGCGGCACCGAGCGCGGTGGCGATGCTGGAGCGCAGGCGCTCGAAGGCTGCTTCGACGCGGCTCCGCCGCTCGTTGCGTTTACCCACACCCCACCTCGGGAAGCAGAGTTACTGACCGTGATCAAACTACCACTAAGCGGATGACGGGGCAGAACCCCATCTGGCGCATTCACCCGGCGTAATGCCGTTTCACTGCGCGAGATGGGGTATCCACGCCGGTGGCCTAGAGCTGGGTGGCGAAATCGCGCAACGTGTTCGTCAGCTGCTCGATCGCGCCTTGGGCTCGCTCGATCTGGTCATCCGCTCGGTGCAGGCTCGGCGGCACCACGGTCTCCGGGTGCTCCGGATCGAGCTTGATCATGGCCTTCTCGGCCTCGCCCAGCGCCGTGCGGCCGGTGCCCAGGTGCGCGCCGGCGTCCGCCAGGTGCTGCTCCACGACACCCAGCGCCTGCACGAGTTCTTCCAGCGCGGACACGTCGCTACAGCCGACCCGCGTACGCCTCGGCGGAGGACATGGTGGCCTGGATGGAGCCCTGCGCGCCGCTGATCATCTGCATCGTCTCGGCGAGCATGCCGTGCGCGTGCTGCATGTCCTCCTGAGCGCTGCCCTGGGTGGCGGAGACGAGCGCGGCTTGGGCCTCTTCCAGGACGAGGTTCGCTTGTTGCAGGGCGGCGACGCCTTCCTGCATCTTCTGGTTGGCCAGCGAAATGCCTGCGCGAACTTCTTCCACGCCTGCCATTTTGGGTCCGGTCCTCCGAGGGTGGCGGTGCTGTAACGGTGCACAAGTTAACCGCCCGCTCGTCCGGCGGCGCAGGCAGGGCCATGGAGTTGATCACAGTTTGATCGCGGTGGGTGATGACCTGCGCAAGTGATCACTCGACAGGGCGACGAAAGCTGAAGGTGTTCCGCATTTGCCGTGCTTCCAACGGAAATCGGACATGTGGACCTTCGTGCTGGTCGGCACCGCGGGCGCGGCGCGAGGAGCCCCGGGGTCACGAGAATCGGAGGCGCTTTCGGGTGCACCTCCGCGTCCGCGGTCGAAATCCCGCTACCTGAAACGAGGTTGGCGGATCCGGGTCAATTCCGATCGGCGTCTACTGTGGATTTCGCGGTGACCTCGATCGCGGCGACGCCCGACGGAGGCATCGGTGCCGCGGACCACCGCGCGGTCGCGCCGGCGCCGTCGGTCGACACGCGCGACCAGCCGTTGCCGCCGAGGGCCGACACCGCGCCGCGGACGATCTCCGACGGCTCGCCGACCGCTGGACCGAGGTCCAGCGCAACCCGCACCACCGGCGATTCGACCGAGTACTCGACGACGTCGGCGGCGCGCGAAAGGCGACTGGCCACGGCGCGAGCGGGCCACTCCGCGCCCGCACGGCGGTCGGTGACGACGTCCACCACCAGCGCCAGCCGGGGGCGCAGCCGGCCGTGCTCGTCCCGTTCGGACACCACCGGGGCGGTCGGCGCGGGCGGCTCGTCGGGGTCGGCTGCCGCGGTGCGGCCGAACATCAGCGAATCGCCGGCCCAGACCTCGACCAGCAGGCGCTCCCCGCCGCTGACCAGCGCGTCCACCAGCTCGGGGTGGTCCACCACGGTCCACGCCGTCGGTGGCTCGCAGGCCACCCGGTGGCGGGCGTAGTCCGGGCCGAGCTCGCGCAGGAAGTTGCGCACCGCGCGGGACAGACCGGCCACGTGCTGCCCGGTCTCCGCGCAGTCCCGGCTGATGGTGACCGACCAGCAGCCCGGTTCCTCGTCGGAGCAGTCTCCGGACGCCACGACCCGGCCGCCCACCTTCTGCATCAGCTCGCGGCAGGCCGCGCGCGCCGAACTCTCGTCGTCGGCCCCGACGACCACGGTGATCAGCAGCTCGAGCTCGTTGTTGTTCTTCATCGCGGTCGGATTGTCCCGCACCGGCAAGGGGGCGGATCAATTCGGCCGCGGGATCACTCCGGTGGCTCCTCGAACCGCTCGGAGTCGCTCTGGTCGACGCCGTAGTAGTGGTAGAGGTCGCGGCCCTCCTCCGGGGAGAGGTGGCCGTGCTCGGCCTCGACCGGGGGAGCGTTCTTCACCCGGTCCTTGTCCACGCCGAGGTCGAGCCGGTTCTCCTCGGTGCTCGCGCCGGTGAGCGGCACGAAGGTCTCCTTGACGCCGAGCAGTCCGATCCGGACGGTGACCCATTCCGGCTGCTGCGTCGCGTCGTCGACGTAGACGTTGCCGACCCGGCCGACCCGCGAACCGTTGCGGTCGAAAACCGGTGTGCCGATCAGGTCCTGGGCGCGCTCCACGTCCATGGCTGCCTCACTCGATCCATCTCGCCCGGGCGGGAAGTCCGTCCGCCGGCCGACCCCCGTCGACCTCTTCAAGCTCCCCGCGCCACGCTGGACCTGCAACCGCGCAAGCGACACGCCTCACCCGATCAGGTAATGATCGAGATTATCTCCCGTGGTTAGTAATAGCGAATACTCCTCGCTTCAGGAGTTGAGCTCCCGCCCGATGAAGGTCAGGACATCGGTGATGACCTCGTCCTTGTTGGTTTCGTTGAACAGTTCGTGGCGGCCGCCCGGGTAGATGTGCTCGTGGAACTCGTGGCCGCGGATGCGGTCGATGCCGGTGCGCGTGTCGGCCTCCGGCACCAGTTCGTCGTCCTCGCCGTGGACCCACAGGGTCGGCTTCTCGATCGTCGGGCCCTCGTTGATCGCCAGCAGGCACTCGTCGATCGCCTGCAGCGTCGGGCGCTTGAACGGGCCGTGCCAGACCAGCGGGTCCGCGACGTAGGACGCGCCGGTGGCGGGGTCGCGGGACAGCGTCGAGGGGTCGATCGGGGTGTCCGGGATCTCGTCGTGCTCGAGCAGGTCCAGGACGTGCCAGGTGCCCAGGACCGGGCCGGAGAGCACCACCGCGGCCAGGTTCTCCTGGTGCTCCTGCGCGTAGCGCGCGGCGAGCATCCCGCCCATCGAATGTCCGATGAGGACGACCGGCAGGCCGGGGTGCTCGGCGGTGACCTGCCGGCGCAGCGTCTCCAGATCGGCCACGAGCTCTTCGGCGTCGGCGAACAGGACCCGCTCGCCCTCCGAGCGGCCGTGCCCGATGTGGTCCGGCGCATAGACCTGCGCGCGGGCGGAAACCAGCTGCTCGGCGACCCACTGGTAGCGCCCGGAGTGCTCGCCGTACCCGTGCGCGATCAGCGCGATCCAGCCCGGGTTGGTCGCAGCCCACTCGCGCACCACCAGCTTGCCGTGACGTCCGGTGATCTCTCGATCCGTTGGCTCGATCATGCTGCCACCACAGCACATCTGATCGAGCCAAGCCACACCCTGGCGCGTTTCGTCAGCGGCGCGCCGACGAGATCACCGGGGGTTTCCCATCCTCGTCCTGCGCGGCGGTGCGGGTGGCGGAACCTCAGCGCCGGTCGCGCTTCGCGGTCGCAGCCCGGACAAGGTGGAAGGGCTCACTGGTGGTATGCGCTGCCGTCGATGGTTCCGCCGCCGCAGACCGGGCCGGAGTTCCAGGCGACCGGGAGCGCGTCGGTCTCGTCGGGCGGGATGACCTGGAGGCGGGCCGGGGTGGGTTGGCACTGCCCGTCGGTCGGCTCGTCGCCGGTCGGGACGACGGTCCAGTGCAGCGTGGCGCTGGCCGAGGCGCCAGGGGCCAGGGTGATCATGGACGGACCGGGGTTCGGGGTGCGCTCGGCGTTGGTCGGCAGCGCGCGGCCCGAGGAGTCGACCAGCTGCATCCCGCCGTAGCCGTACAGGGTGCAGGTCTCGCCGCTGTTGTTGGTCAGCGTCAGCTCGGCGTAGCGCTGCCCGGCGCCGGCATCGGCGTTCTGCAGCGAGCCGTTGAGCATCGACGTGTGGCAGCGCGTGCTCTTGGCGGCCTGCGGCTCCTGCTTCTTCGGAGGCGCCTGGGCGGTCGTGGGGTCGGAGGCCGTCGGGCTCGGCTGGGGGCTCTCCGCCTGCGGGGCCTGCGGCGTCTCGGCGGGCTGCTGCAGGTTCATGGCCGCGGCGGGTGGCTGGGGCTGGGGGTGTGCGATCGGTGCGGCGACGACCTTGCCGGTCTGGGGTGCCTGGCTGCAGGCCGCCATCAGCCCGGCGGCGAGCAGGGCGCCGGATGCCTGGAGCGTCCGCAAGCCGATGGTGCGCAGTCGATGCGCGGTCATCACGACCACCTCCCGTCCCCGTCCTGCGCGGCGGGGTCCGTCGGTAACTGCTCTGCTGTTGTGTAGACGCCTGGCGGGCGGGAGGGTTGCCCACCAGCTCCCGATTGTCCGCCCTTCACCGGCTGTGCGTGCTACGAGCCGAGCTACTCCGCAGGGTTGAACCGGAGTTCGCCACGGATGGGCTGATCGGGTGCATTCGGTGAGGCGCTAATACTCGATAGGTGGAATTACTGGTTCGCGAATTGAGCGATTCTCGTTTTTCGGTAGCCCGACCGGGTGGTGATCTTCACCTGAACGGCGGGACTGCGGGTTTGTGCGAATTAGATATCTTTGGGCCCGCTAGCAGGCCGAACTCAGGGGGTTTGACATGGCCGAACGCATTCCCGGCGTGGACGTATCGCGATATCAGGGGGAACCGGATTGGGGTGCGGTTCGCGGCGCCGGATACGTCTTCAGCTACATCAAAGCGACTGAAGGCGTCGGATATGTGAGTCCGACGTTGGACGGGCAGTTGGCCGGTGCCCGCGGCGCCGGGATGGTCACCGGGCTCTACCACTTCGCGCGCCCGGACACGAACTCCCCGGAGCAGGACGCGGCCGATTTCGCCGCGCAGCTCGGGCGGCTGAACTCCAGCGCGGCCGGGAACCTGCCGCCGTGCCTGGACATCGAGACCGACGCGGCGAACCTGGGCGCCTGGGTCAAGGGCTTCATCAACGCCATCCGCGGGCACACCGGCCGCAACGAGGTCGTCGTGTACGCCTCGGCGTCGTGGTTCCAGGACAAGCTGGCCACCGACTCCTGGGTGGACCCCGGGGTGTTCCTGTGGGTCGCCCACTACGGCCGCCCGCCGGGCGAGCCGGGCTACCTGACCGACCGCGTGGCGATCCACCAGCACGCCTCCGACGGGCAGGTGCCGGGCATCGGCGGCAACACCGACGTGAACGTCTCGATGGTGCCGCTGGAGGTGCTCACCGGTGCCGGAGCGCCGCCGCCTCCGCCGCCGCCCGCGCCGGAGACCTACGTGGTGCAGCCGGGCGACACGCTGTCCGGGATCGGTCAGAAGCTGGGCGTGGACTGGCGGGAGATCGCCCGGGTCAACGGGATCAACAACCCGGACTTGATCTACGTGGGCCAGGTCCTGAAGATTCCGCGCTGACGATCGAAGTCGGCGGGTTTTTCCAAACCGTTACTGGCGGGTACGCCGAAGGCCCGCTTTCGCGATCAGATCGGACTACCGTCTTCGCTTGAACATCGCGCGGGGCGGAGGTGAACGCGATGGCGGCGACGGCGGAGCTGATCCGCGGCCACTGGACTCGCGGTGAGCCGGGACGGGACGCCCCCGAGCAGCTGGTGGTCGCGCTCTACCGCTGGTGGGTCGTCGCGATGACCCTCAAGACCTTGGGCGCGACCTGGGACATCTGCTGGCACTTCAGGTGGCTGCGCGACGACCTCGCGCCGCCGCACATGATCAACACGGTGGGCACCGCGATCGTGGTGGGACTGGTCGTCTTCCACACCTACACCGGGATCGGTGCCGACCGCGCCACGCTGCGCTGGATGCAGTGGGGGCTCGGCATCTTCCTGGTGGCCGCGCCGCTGGACGTGATCAACCACCGGGTCAACGGCCTGGACATCACCGCGTGGAGCCCCTCGCACGCGCTGCTATACATCGGCACCGGGCTGATGAGCATCGGGCTGCTCCGCGGCTGGGCGCGCTACGGCGGCGGTGACCGGTACTCGTACGCGGTCACCTGCTTCCTGTGGTTCACGGTGCTGGACAACTTCCTGTTCCTGAACCAGCACCAGGAGTACGGCGTGCTGGGGCTGGCCGCGTGGGATCGCGGCACGCCTTACGCCGACGACGAGCTGCTGCAGTTCGCCGCCGACGACCTGGGCCGACCGCTGGACCGGATCGCCGTCGAGCACTTCACGCTGCCGGTGCCGGACTGGGTGTACCCGACGTGGGCGGTGCTCACCGGGCTCGGCACGCTGCTGCTGGCGCGACGGCTGGTCGGGCGGAAGTGGACCGCGACCACCATCGCCGCCGGTTACCTGGCGTTCCGCTGCGTCGCCTGGGGATTGCTGGCCGCGGCCGACTTCCCGATCTCGGCCGTGCCGTTCTTCGTGCTCGCCGGGGCCGTCGCGATCGACCTGTCGTTCCAGTTGGCGGCCCGGATCCGACCGGTGGTCGGTGCGGCGGCTGTGACCTCGGTGTCGTACGCGGCGCTGTCGTTGCAGGAGACCTACCTGGCCGCGCCGCCCGCCGACTACTCGACCGCGCTGTACGTGGTCGTGCTGTTCGCCGGGCTGTGGTGGTTGTTCCAGTTCCTGCTCGACACCGAGCAGGGGCAGCAGCTGGTGCTGCGGGCTCAGACGATGACCGGAGCGCGGGAGAGCACCACACCCAGCCCGTAGGCCACACCCATCACCGCGACCTCGGCGGCGGCCCAGCCGAGGAGCGCGGTGCGCTGGTGGCGGGCGATGCGGGGCAGCAGGCGGAAGCGCATCTGCGAGGCGATCGCACCCAGCGCCACCAGGCAGAGCACCTTCGCCACGATGATCTGGCCGTAGCTGGTGGTGACCAGGCCGGACAGGCCGACGTTCGGCGTGATGACCAGCGTCATCAGGCCGTTGAACAGGCCCGATGCGCCGACCACGACGAAGGCGGTGGTGGCCAGTTTGGAGAAGCGAGGCAGCGCCTCCGCCAGCAGCCCGCGCCGGGGCGCGACGAAGAGCGCGACGGCGGCCAGACCACCGGTCCACATGGCCGCACCGATCACGTGCAGCTCCATCGAGATCATGCTGAAGTCGTGGTAGCGCCAGTCCGTGGCGTGGCCGGTCAGCGGCATCGGCAGCAGGCCGAGCAGGGCGATGATGGTGCGCAGCTCGGCGGGCACCGACTCGCCGAACCGGATGGCCAGGAATCCGAGCGCCGCGCACACCAGACCGGCGCCGGCGCTGGCGAGCAGGCCCGGGCCGGCCGGGACGTTCGCGACGTAGTCCACCAGCAGCTGGACGGTGACCTCGCGGTCCGGGCTCAGCTCGGAGGCCTGCAGCACCAGGGACACCAGGGCGGCGAGCATCCAGATCAACGCCGTCATCACGGTCGCCCGGCGGGCCAGGGCCATGATCGGTTCGGTCTGCTTCGGGCGGTCGAAGCCGAGCAGCTTCGGCAGCAGGCTCAGGCCGACCGTGGCCAGCGCGGCCAGGTCCAGCACGACCCGTGCGGTGGGCAGGCCGAAGCGCACCAGCGACGGCGGGTCGGGCAGTCCGGGGATCGTGCCGACTGCGGTGTAGGTGGTGGTGATCAGAGCAGCGAGCAGCGCGCCGCCGACCAGGGCGACCACCACCGCGGTCTTCTGCCGGGGTGCGGTGCGATCTTCGGGGGTGCCGGGGCGGTCCGGTTCGGCAGTTCGCTTGGAACGGGCAACGGCATCGGAATCGGCAGCCACGACAGCCATCATCTCACCCGGTCGAGCAGCCATTCCGGGTCGCACGGCGAACTCGATCACTGGTCGTGACCGAATTGTTTCGGTGCGCATTTCCGGGATCGGTGGGGTGACGTTGTCGAAGTGTCGTCTCGGTCACCGTGTTCGTCGCCATCAGTTGATCTTCCAATTGGATGATTTCCCAGTTCGGGACGGCTTTTCGGGGCCCGGTTCGATTCGTCTGGTTTGCCTGTTCGGCGGTTCGCGCGGACGCCGGGCCGGACGGGCTTGTGTTGCTGGCAATGTCCTCAGCATCGTTGTTCTAGAGTCGACCACGTGTATCCGGCGGCCAGCGCAACAGCGCACGCGGGGGGCGCGCCCGGCGCACCTCGACCGTGCGCGGGCGAAGCGATTCCGGAACCTGCGCGGTTCTTCCCGCTCGATTCGCCGAGTCGTCGGCTTTCGTTCACCGGCTCGGCGCAGGCTTATTCGTCCGGTGTTTCACGGGGCGCTGCAATTTCGTTCCGCACCGCATCGGCCGGTGTTCGGGTCGGGGTTCCCACGGGGTTTTCCGGAGGCGTCCCCGAGTTCCGGGAGGAATCGCATTTCGCCTGGTCAGATGCGATTTCTGCGAGGTTCGTCGGAAGTCTTGGCCCAGTGGCACCCGAGGTGCCGCGAAGTGCGAGCCTGGGGGGTCTCAGGGAAATTGGGGGTCCGACCCCGGATGTGAGTCGGTCCCGCGAAACGCGAGATTGAGCGGTGTGGACGGACAGCGAAGGCGGGAACCGCCGGCGGCGGGTCCCGACGCGGGCAGCAAGCCGGCGCGGCGGACGCCGCGAGGCTCGACAGCAGGACGTGACATGGGTCGCCGACTAGGGTGTTCGAAGGTCGAACGTCCCCGCATCCTGCTCAAGAGGGCTGACCCGGTCGTGCACCACCCCGATCCCGCGACTGGGCGTGGTTCGAGATGACTGCGCTCGCGGTGTTGCTCGCTGCCCTGGGAGCCCTCGGCAACGCGGTCGGGGCGCGGATGCAGCACGCCGCGGTCCACGACACGATGGACGGCAGCGGGCTGGGCCTGCGGACCCAGTCCAGGCTCGTCCGCAACCCGCGCTGGCTCACCGGCCTCGGATGCCTCGGCACCGGCGCCGTGCTCCACGCCTGCGCGCTGGGACTCGCTCCGCTCAGCGTCGTGCAGCCGATCGGCGTGCTGGCCCTTCCGACCACCGTGCTGCTCAACAGCCGTCAGCAGGGCATCCGGGTCCGCGACCTGAGCCCCAATGTCCTGCTCGCGGTGCTCGCGGCCACCGGTGGTGTCGCCGCGTTCGTCTTCCTCGCCGCCGGTAGCGCGACCGCCACCCCGGTGGCCGGTGGCGTGCAGCTGGCGGCCACCCAGCTGGTCGCCGCCGGTGTCCTGGCGGTGGGCGTGCTGGCCGTGCTGACCCGGTCGAAGGTGCGCTGCATCTTCTTCGCGGCCGGGTGCGCGATCGCCTACGGGTACGTGTCGCTGCTGATGCGCGCCGTCGCGCAGCAGCTGGGCACGAACGAACTGCTGGACATCAACCCCCTTCCACTGCTCGGCATCGCCGTGGCGATGGTCGTGGGCGGCTGGCTGCTGCAGCACGGCTACGCCAGCGGCCCGCCCGACCTGGTGGTGGCCTGCCTGACCGTGATCGACCCGCTCGTCGCGGTCGGCCTGGGCATCGGGCTGCTCGGCGAAGCCGACGACGTCAGCGCCACGACCGCCACCGGCCAAGTCCTCTGCGCGGTGGTGGCCTGCATCGGGGTGTTCGCGCTCGCGCGCTACCACCCAGAAACCGAGGAGCGGCGCGTGCCCGCTCCGGTGACCGGCAGCAGTGATCTTGCCGGACCGAGTTCGACAGATCGTCCTGACGGGAGTTCTCCTTGACTTCGCAACCGCACAGCCGACCGCTGCGGATCGTGGTCGGCGCGACCACCTACCCGCCCCACGTGAACGGTGCGGCGATCTTCGGGCACCGGTTGGCGACCGGCCTGTCCGCTCGCGGCCACGACGTGCACGTCATCTGCCACTCGGACGACCGCACCGAGCACCTCGAGGTCGAGGACGGCGTGACGGTGCACCGCGTGCCCTCCTACGGCTCTCCCTTCCACCCTTCGATCCGCGGCATCATGCCGTGGCAGGCCCGCCAGGCCGATCGGCTGCTGGCCGAGATCCAGCCCGACGTCGTGCACGTCCAGTCGCACTTCTTCATCTGCCGCGGGCTGATCAACTCGGCCCGGCAGCGGAACCTGCCGCTGGTGGCGACCAACCACTTCATGCCGGAGAACATCTTCGGTTACATCAAGGTCCCGCAGTTCCTGCAGGACGCGGCCGGCCGGCTGCTGTGGCACAACCTGATCAAGCACTACGGCAAGGCGCAGCTGGTCACCGCACCGACGCCCCGCGCCGTCCAGCTGCTGCAGGACAACGGGTTCACCGACGCGGCCTTCCCGGTCTCCTGCGGCATCGACGTCGAGCGGTACCGGCAGCCCGCCGAGCGCTACCGCGCCGAGAACCCCGACCCGGACACCCGGACCGTGCTCTTCGTCGGGCGCCTCGACGAGGAGAAGCACATCGACGACTTGCTGCGCGCGATGTCGCTGCTGCGCACCGAGGTCCCGACCCGGTTGGAGATCGTCGGCAACGGCAGCCGGCGCGCCGCCTTCGAGCAGCTCGCCGCCGAGCTCGGCATCGCCGACCGGGTCCAGTTCCACGGCTACCTCGACGAGGAGGAGCTGCTGGAGGCCTACGCGCGCGCCGACCTGTTCTGCATGCCCAGCATCGCCGAGCTGCAGAGCCTCGCCACCATGGAAGCCATGTCGGCCGGAACCCCGGTCGTGCTGGCCAACGCCATGGCGCTGCCGCACCTCGTGCAGCCCGGGCAGAACGGTTGGCTGTACCCGCCGCGCGATGTGCACGCGCTGGCCCGCGCCATCGAGGACGTGCTGGTCGACCGCGCCACGATCGACCGGATGGGCAAGGCCAGCGAGCACCTGGTCTCCCGGCACGACATCGACGAGATCCTCGGCCGGTTCGAGACGATCTACCACCACGTGATCGACCCGGAGGGTGCCGTCGAGCTCGACGAGATCCGCACCGAGCTGGCGAGCTGAGCCGCCGTGGTGACCCCGGAACTCCAGCCCGTGGAGCAGGTGGCGCGCATCAGCGGCGCTGACGTGCACTACTGGACCTACCGCGACGACCTCGCCGACAGCGCCGGTGCCGACCGCGCTGAAGCGGCCGACACCGTGCTGATGGTGCACGGGTTGCGGGGCACCCACCACGGTTTGGAGCTCATCACCGCGGGGCTGCCCGACCACCGCGTGGTCATTCCCGACCTGCCCGGATTCGGGGACTCCGGGCCGATGACCGGGAAGCGCCACGACGTCGCCGGCTACGCGCACGTGATCACCGAGCTGATCGAGCGGATCGACGGCCGCGACCGTCCCATCGTGCTGCTCGGGCACTCGTTCGGCTCGATCGTCGCGTCCGAGGTGGCCGCCACCAGGCCCGAGCTGATCAGCAAGCTGGTGCTGATCAACCCGATCGCCACTCCGGCGCTGCGCGGGCCGCGGGTGCTGCTGTCCGGGTTGACCTCCGCCTACTACACGCTGGGCAGGCGGCTGCCGATCCGCGCTGGGCACTCGCTGCTGAGCAACCGCTGGGTGGTGCTGGCGGCCAGCCGGGCGATGACGCGGACCAAGGACAAGCAGCTGCGCGAGTTCATCGACAGCAACCACTTGCGCTACTTCAGCCGCTTCCACAGCCCGGCCCTGGTCAGCGAGACCTTCGTGGCCTCGACGACGCACACCGTCATCGACCACGCCGACGACATCCACCTGCCCACCCTGCTGATCGCCGGGGAATCCGACGAGATCGCACCGCTGCCGGGCCAGCGAGCGCTGGCCGCCCGGATGTCCGATGCCGAGCTCGTGGTGATCCCGAACGTCGGACACCTGGTGCACTACGAAACGCCGGGTCCGGCGGCAGCAGCGATCCAGCGCTTCCTCGGAGCCGCATGAACAGCCCTGCGATGAACACTGCTGAGCGGCCTGCGGGTCGGAGCGGGACGATGAACGTCGTCGTCGACGCGCGCTGGACGCGCACCGATCAGCACGACGGGATCAGCCGCTACGGGGCGAGCCTGATCGAAGCACTGCACCACCTCCATCCGGTGACGATGTTGATCCACGACGAGCGGCAGCTGCGGTTGCTGCCGGAAGGTGTTCCGCACCTGAAGGTCAACAGCCCGTTCTCGCCGCGCGAGCTGTGGTTGTCGCGCACGCTGAACCGGCTCGGCGCCGACGTGGTGTTCAGCCCGTTGCAGGTGATCGGGGGATTCCGCCGCGAGTACCGGCTGGTCCTCACGCTGCACGACCTGATCTACTACCGGCACCCGGAGCCGCCGGGCTTCCTGCCGTTGCCGGTTCGCGTCGCGTGGCGGCTGTACCACAAGGCCTTCTGGCCGCAGCGCGTCATGCTGAACCGGGCCGACGCAGTGGTCACGGTCAGCGAGACGACGCGCAAGCTCATCGCCGAGCACCGGCTCACCCGGCGTCCGGTCACGGTCGTCCACAATGCACCGTCGCCGATGCCCGAAGACATCGCAGCGGACGAGCCGGATGCGGCCGCGGAATCCGCGGGCGGACCTCGCGAACTCGTGTACATGGGTTCGTTCATGCCGTACAAGAACGTGGAAACCCTGGTCGCGGGCATGGCGCTCCTTCCTGGGTATCGGCTGCACCTGGTCAGCCGGATCGCGCCGCAGCGGGAAGCCGAGCTCCGGGCGCAGCTGCCGCCGGACGCGGACGTGGTTTTCTGGCGGGGTATCGGGGAGAGCGACTACCAGCGGCTGCTCGGTCGGGCCAGCGCGCTGGTCACCGCTTCTCGGGACGAGGGGTTCGGACTGCCGGTCATCGAGGCGATGAACGCGGGGACGCCGGTGGTCTGCAGCGATCTGGAGATCTTCCACGAGGTCACCGGTGGCCACGCGGAGTTCTTCGACCCGGGGTCGTCGAAGGACTTCGTCGCTGCGGTGCGCCGAGTGGAGGATCCTGAGGCTCGTGCTGACCTGGTGGCCGCTGCTCGCAGCCAGGCGGCGGAGTTCACCTGGGCCAACTCCGCCGAACGACTGCTGGAGCTGATGCAGAACCTGGTACTGGCGCGCTGAGCTGTCGGGGCTGGCTCAGCGCTCGCTCAGTGCGACCAGACCTTGATGGCGCGGGGCACGTAGGTGGACTTCGGTGCCTGCGCGCCGGGTGGGTAGGTCGCGAAGTCGCCCTCGGTGTCGCAGTGCTGGTCCTGGTACACGGTCACGTGGTGCCCCGTGTTGTTCACAAAGGACAGTGCTTCGCCCTCCTGCGCCAGCGGGACGCATTGCTCCATCGCGAAGGCTGAGCTGTTGACGCTGATGTCGTGCCGCTGACCGGCGTGGTTCTCCTCGTTCCACACGCAGAAACTGCCTTCGGGACAAGGGTTTTCCGGTGCTTCGGCGGCATGCGCTCGGTTCGCGCCGAGCAGGCCGGCGGTGATGGCCAGCAGTGTCGCGAGAACTGCTCGCACGGCCCAGGATGAGCGCGCTGCGGTACGGTTCGGGGCGGACGAGATGGACGCAGACATGCGAAAGTCCTTCCATGTTGGGAAAATCAGGAGATCGCGGCCGGATCGGGCCGACTGGGACCAAGATTCCCGAAGTCCGGATCGCAGCGCCAGCAATTAAGCTGGATACACCCCGACCGGGTGGTTTTCGCGGTCTGTCCGGTTCTGCTGACCGGCACCGGCGCGGGAACCGGCGAGCCCCGCCGCCCGGACCGACAATCGGGCGATGAGCGATTCCGCCGAGACGAACCAGTGGGTGGATCGGGCGCGAGGAGCTGGTGATCCGGCGGCGCTACGAGGTGGCCGGCATCGTCAACGACTTCCTCATCGCGCTCTGGTTCATCGTCGGCAGCCTGCTGTTCTTCCACGAATCCACCACGAACGCCGGGACCTGGATGTTCCTGCTGGGCAGCTGCGAGCTGGCGATCCGCCCGGTGATCCGGCTGACCCGCTTCGTGCACCTGCGCCGGCTGCGGCCGGCCGGGGTGCGGGGCTCGGACCAGGAATTCTGAAAACCCCGCACCCGGACGGAAGGCCGGCGCGTGAATTCGACCGGAATGAGCCTTTTTCATCCTGTCCGGCCTTCGACCAGACCAGGCGGGCGCTGAGGTTCCGCTACCCGCACCGCCACGCAGGACGAGAACGGAAAAACCTCAATCAGAGGTAGCAGCCGCTGACGAAACCGCTGACCGAGGTGCGCCGATTCGTGATTTCGAACCATTCCGAATTGTTCGAACCGTCGGCGCAGCGAACGTTTTCCCCGGGCACCGAACCGCGGATCGCAGCGCGGTCGCCGGGGCCTCCCGAACCCCGCGCGTCGGCGGCCGTGCTGGGCTCCGACCGGATCAGCACGCCGGGCTCCCTGAAGTCCCGAAGCTGGCTCTGATCAGCGGTCTTGGCCAGCGCGTCCTTGATCCCGACGGCGATCGTGCCCAGGTGTCCGCCCAGTCCCGACACCGGCAGCGCGGCGGCGACCACCGCGCTGAGCAGCGCATTGCGAATGGCGGTGCGCATCGTGTCCCCCCACTTCGCCCGCCGGATCGCCCACGATTTCCCCCTGCTAATGCGGAAGCGATCTCTTTACGGACGGGCTGAGTTCCATTTTATGGAGAATTCCGGGGTTTCGGCAGTATCCGATTGGGTAGAGCGAATTCGTGCGCGGCGGCCGAACGGCCGGTGACGGTCCGCGATGGGCTCGGTCCACCGGGCACCACCTGTGGGGGAGCGGTCCGGGATCCCGACGCGCTGAGTGCTGGAACGGCGGAGGCCCCCGGGACGGTTGGTCCTGGGGGCCTCCGGTGGGACGCGTCAGCCGACTCGCGAGCCGATGCCGGTCAGCGACCGGACCTCCATCTCGGCCTTGCGCTCGTCGTCCACCTCGTCGCTGCTGCCCAGGAAGGTGCCGATGATGCCGCAGATGAACGAGATCGGGATGGACACGATGCCCGGGTTCTTCAGCGGGAAGAACGCGAAGTCCACGCTCGGCAGGATCGACTCGGGGGAGCCGGAGACCACCGGCGAGAAGATCACCAGCAGCAGGCAGGACGCCAGACCGCTGTAGATGCCCCACAGCGTGCCGCGGGTGTTGAAGCGCTTCCAGAACAGCGAGTACAGCAGCGTGGACAGGTTCGCCGAAGCGGCGAAGGCGAACGCCAGACCGACCAGGAACGCGATGTTCTGACCGTTGACCAGGATGCCGCCCAGGATCGACGCCCCGCCGATCACCAGCGCGGTCATGCGGGCCACCTTCACCACGTCGTCGGAATCGACGTCGCCGCGGCGGATCACGTTGGCGTAGATGTCGTGCGCGAACGACGCCGACGCGGTCAGCGTCAGACCCGCGACCACGGCCAGGATGGTGGCGAAGGCGACCGCGGCGACGATGCCCAGCAGCACCGTGCCGCCGATGCGGTAGGCCAGCAGCGGCGCCGCGGAGTTCTCCGCACCGGGCGCGGACTGGATGGCCTCGGTGCCCACCAGCGCGGCCGCGCCGTAGCCGATGATCAGCGTGCAGATGTAGAAGGCCGCGACCACCCAGATCGCCCACGCCACCGAACGGCGCGCCTCGCGGGCGTCGGGCACGGTGTAGAAGCGCATCAGCACGTGGGGCAGACCGCCGACGCCCAGCACCAGCGCCAGCGACAGCGACACGAAGTCGAGCTGGGTCAGCTCGGACTTCCCGTACTGCACGCCCGGCGCGAAGATGGCCTTGCCGTGCGGGTTGTTGTCCGCGGCGCGGAGCAGCAGGTCGGTCATGCTGTAGCCGAACTTGCCGAGCAGGAAGATCGTGATCAGGGCGACGCACAGCAGCAGCATCGCGGCCTTGATGATCTGCACCCAGGTGGTGCCCTTCATGCCGCCGACCAGCACGTACACCATCATCACCAGGCCGACCACGGCGATCACGAGCGCCTGGCCGAACGCACTGTGCACGTCGAGCAGCAGGGCGACCAGACCGCCGGCACCGGCCATCTGGGCGATCATGTAGATGATCGTGATGGCCAGCGTTGATGCGGCCGCCGCCGCGCGCACCGGGCGCTGCCGCATCCGGAAGCTGAGCACGTCGCCCATGGTGAAGCGGCCGGTGTTGCGCATCCGCTCGGCCACCAGCAGCAGGTTGATCAGCCAGGCGACCAGGAAGCCGATGGAGTACAGGAAGCCGTCGTAGCCGTAGACCGCGATGGCGCCGGCGATGCCCAGGAACGATGCTGCCGACAGGTAATCACCGGACAGCGCGATGCCGTTCTGCGCACCGCTGAACGAACTGCCGGCGACGAAGTAGTCGCTGGAACTGCCGCGGCTGCTCACCCGGTACACGATGAACAGCGTGATCAGCACGAACGCTGCGAAGACGGTGGTGTTGATGATCGCGCTGTCGCCCAGGAACAGCTGCTGGTCCTTCATCGTTCGAGCTCTCCCGCGTCCTGTCGGATCTCGTCGACCTTCGGGTCGATGTGGCGGCGCGCGAACCGCAGGTAGAGGGTGGTCAACCCGACCGTGGTGACGAACTGGGCGACGCCCAGCACCAGCCCCACGTTGATCTCGCCGACGAGCGGCTGGGCCATGAATTCCCGGGCGTAGGCGGCGACCGCGACGTAGGCGATGTACCAGATCAGGAAAAACGCCGTTGCGGGAAAAACGAACCATTTCAGTCGGCGGCGCAGCGAGCGGAATTCCTCGCTCTGCTCGATAGTGCGGAAATCGAGCTGTTCCGGGGTGTTCCGAACCGAGCTCTTGTCGATTCCGCCGAAGGCCGACCGCGGATTTCCGGGCTGGTCACCTGGGCCGCCGCGCAGCGCGGATTGCGTTGCGTTGCTCATGGGTCCTTCCTGGTACTTCGCGGTGGGCCCGCCGGGCGCGCGCGGGCCGGCGGAGGCGGGGAATTCTAACCACTTCCCGCGCGAGATCGAAAGTGTGGTGATCAACACGTGGGACGCCGTTTTCCAGGATCTCAGATGCTGCGACTCGGCCTTCGCCGGGTTCCCGCGCGAATCGTGGTTACCGTCTGGTACTGCCAGGTCAGCAGCTGTGGAGGGGTCGGTTGATCTGATCGACCAGGCATTTCATCGCGGCGCGGGCGGCTAAGTCGCCCCGGCACTGGGCTGAACGAGTGAAAACGATGGCGACTCTTCGCCGACTTCGACCACTCGGTGTGACATCCCCTGTTTGTCGTAGTCGAATGGTAAAAAGCCCCCGGTGCTATCACTTCACCAGGGGCTTATAGTGCTTGGGCAGTGAAAGGCAGCCGCCCCACGGGAAAGGTAACGGTTCGGTACCGGTGTCGCTATTGCGCCGGCCGGAGATGCTAATGGTGACGCTGAGTGCCGCCGGAGCCCCATCGGTACAGCGCAGTGCCGCATGGCGATTCCATGCGCCCGGAGCCTCCCGTCCGCAGCTGGATTTCACCCCCGACCACCCAGACGACGATTGCGGGACCGCACGCATGCGCCGTTCTCCCCACCATTGTTCGCCCGAGAGGCCCCGAACCGCGACCGACCAGCGCGGAGCCCCGAGCTCGACGCCAGGAGGGCGCCCGTGAGCGAGGGGAAGTTCGGGCGACTTCGCGACGCCGCGGTCCAGTGGCGCAACTGGTCCCTGCCGGTCAAGCTCGGCGCCGTCGTCCTGGTTCCAGTCATCTTCGCGGTCGCGCTCGGCATCGGGCAGATCCGCTGGCAGGTCGATCGCGCCGCTGAGTTCGGCCGCGTCGCTGAAGTGCTCGACGCGGTGGACCAGATCGAACCGCTCATCGACGGGTTGCAGCGGGAGCGCAACAGCGCGGTCGAGGTCCTGGTCGACAACGGCGACGTCCGTGCTGTCGATCGGGACGCGGCCGCGGTGGACGGTGCGGTCGGCGAGCTCGGCGAGCTCGCCTCGGCCGACGTCTTCGGCCCGGTCGTCGCGGACCGCTACCGCGAACTCCGGCCGCAGCTCGACGGGCTCGCCGCGCTGCGCCAGCAGGTGCAGGGCCACCAGCTGCGCGCGGACCAGGCCATCGGCGCCTACAGCGGCGTGATCAACTCGGCGATGTCGTTGAACCGCGCGTTGACCGGCAGCGTCGCCGACCAGAGCCTGTCCAGCACGGCATTCGCGATGCAGGACATGCTGGCCCTGATCGAAGAGGTCCGGCTGCAGCAGGTGTGGGTGCTGACCGGTCTGGGCGAGGGCAGCCTCTCGCCGCAGGCGCTGGACAACCTCCAGGGGTCGCGCGCCCGGCTCCTGGGCAAGATCACCGATGCCCGCGCCACGGTCGCCGCGCACTGGCAGCGCCGGTTGGACGAAACGCTGCTCACCCCGCCGATCGTGGAACGCAACCGGATGCTGGCCGCGTTGCTGAAGGAGAGCACCGACAACGTCTACAGCGGCGAGTACTCGGTTGCGCGGGAAGACTGGAACCGGGGCAGCGACGCATCGGTCAGGACGATCAACGACGGTCGTGACGAGCTCGCGAACGAGGTGCGGGCAACCGCGGCGGACCTGGAGGACGAGGCCAGCGACACCGCCGGTTGGGACTCCGTGCTGCTGCTGTCGGCGCTGATCATGGCCGCCGCGATCATCATCCTGATCACCCGCCAGCTGCTCGGTTCGCTGCGCGAGCTGCGCACCAGCGCGCTGGACGCGGCCGACTACGAGCTGCCGGCCGCGGTCGACGCGATCCGGCAGGGCAACCGCGCCGACGCCGCGGTGAGCCCGGTTCCGGTCGACACCACCGACGAGGTCGGCCAGGTGGCCCGCGCCTTCGACGAGGTGAACGAGCAGGCGCTGCGCCTGGCGGTCGAGCAGGCCGACCTGCGGCGCGGCTACAGCGACGTGTTCGTCAGCGTGTCCCGGCGGAGCCAGAGCCTCTTGGAGCGGCAGCTGCGGCTGTTCGAAGAGCTGGAGCAGGACGAGGAAGACCCCGACCAGCTCGCCCGGTTGTTCCAGCTGGACCACCTGGCGACCCGGATGCGCCGCAACAACGAGAACCTGATGGTGCTCTCGGGCCAGGACCTGGCCCGGCGGTTCAACCAGCCGACCGATCTGGCCGACGTGCTGCGAGCCGCGGTCTCCGAGATCGAGCAGTACCCGCGGGTCGTCGTGCAGCCGCCGCCCGCGGTGAAGCTGCGCGGCCACACCGCCAGCGACCTGGTGCGCCTGGTGGCCGAACTGCTGGACAACGCGGCGAACTTCTCCGCCCCGGACACCACGGTGACCGTGTCCAGCTACCAGGCCGGCGACGGCACGGTGGTGCTCGACGTGCTCGACGCGGGCATCGGCATGGGCGACGCGGAGCTGGCTCGCGCCAACCAGCGGCTGGCCGAGGTCGACGAGGACGACCTCGGCTCCTCCCGGCGGATGGGCCTGTTCGTGGCCGGTCGCCTCGCGGTGCGGCACGGCGTCGGCGTCGAGCTGCACGGCGGCCCGGACGTCGAGGGCGTCCGCGCGACCGTGATGATCCCGGCCGAGCACGTGGTTCCGGCCGGCACCGGGTCGGTGCTGCCCACCCCCGGTGCGGCCGCGGCTTCCGCGCTGCCGACCCGCCGCAACGGCCACTCGCACACCGAGCTGCCGACCTCCGGCGAGCTGCCGCGCCGGGTCCCGGCGGAGACTTCGCCGTGGCAGGAGCCGGGATCGTCGAGCCTGTTCGAGCCGCGCTCCCCGGAACCGGAGGACTCGCCGACGGCGCACCTGTTCGACGCGCCGCTGGACATCCCGCAGCAACCGCGGTCGATCCCCGGGGACTTCGACTGGCCCGGCGTCGAACCGCCCGTCGCCCGGCCGGTAGAAGAGCCGCCGGCCAGCGAGGACGTCTCCACCCAGTGGTTCCAGCCGGCGAGCGAGAACCCGCAGCTGAAGGCACTGACCGAGACCGGTGAGTTCAGCTGGCCCGGTGCGGAGGACGAGTTCCCCGCCGAGCCGGAGCCCGCCGAGCCGGAAGTGCCGCCGCTGACCGAGTCCGGGCTGCCGCGCCGCACGCCGCGCGGCGCGGCCGAACCGGCCAAGCAGACCCGGAGCGCGGAGGACATCAGCCGGCGGCTGGCCCAGAACGGGGTGCAGTTCGGCGGTTCCACGGATTCCCGGCTCAGCCCGGTCGACCCGGCGGAGTCGGAGCCGTGGATCCCGAACGACGTGGGTGCGGACGACGCGTGGAACTTCGCCGCCGACAAGGCGCGCGAGGCGGCGGAGGCCGCCGCGAACCCGGAACCCGGCTCGTTCACCAACGCCGGACTGCCGCGCCGCACCCCGAAGGCGCACCTGGTCCCGGGTAGCGTCTCGAATTCCGAGCCGACCAGCACTGGGATGTTCCAGCGCGATGCGGACAAGCTCCGCGGTCGGCTGGCCGACTTCCAGAGCGGCGCGAGCCGCGGTCGGCACCGAGCAACCGACGAGGATTGACATGGGGTCCGCAGCGCGAAGGCGTGATCACCTCGGCGACGAACAGGAGGTTGCATGACTGCTCAGATGATTTCCCGCAGGTTCGGCTGGCTGATCACCGACTTCACCGAACGCGTGGCCGGTGTGGCGCACGCGATCGTGGTCTCCGCCGATGGACTGGTGCTGACCGCTTCGGCGACCCTGCCCAGGGACCGCGCGGATCAGCTGGCGGCCGTGGCCTCGGGGCTGCTGAGCCTCACCCAGGGCTCGGCGAAGTGCTTCGAGGCCGGGCAGGTCGTGCAGACCATCGTGGAGATGGAGCGCGGCACGCTGCTGCAGATGGGCATCAGCGACGGCTCCTGCCTGACCGTGCTCGCCGCCCCGCAGTGCGACATGGGGCTGATCGCCTACGAGATGACCATGCTCGTGGAGCGCGTCGGTCAGATGCTGACGCCGGAGATCCGCTCGCAGTTGCAGGGCTCGACCGGCGCACTCGTGTGAGGTTGCGATGAGCAGAAGATCGGAGCACCCACGCGGGCGAAGACGCGACAGCAGCGGGGACAACGGCTTCGCCGACGTCGTCAACGGGTTCAGCTTCGGCAGCGCGAAGCGCAAGCGCAAGGGGCGCTCCGAAGCCGACCGGTACGATGAGCAGCACCATGATCAACACGACGCGCCGGAGCCGTCCTACCTGGACGAACCGGCGGAGGAGCCCGCTGCCCCGGCCGCGTCGAGCATCCGCTCGTACACCTGGACGGGTGGGCGCACCAGGTCCACGCACAAGTTGGAGCTGGAGACCCTCGTCTCGATCGGCGAGGGGTACCAACCTGGCACCGCGGTTCGGCTGGAACACCAGTCGATCGCAGAGCTGTGCCAACACCCGAGGTCGGTGGCGGAAGTGGGGGCGCTGTTGTCAGTGCCGATCGGGGTGGCCCGCGTTCTGCTGGCGGACATGGCCGAGCTCGGGTTGATCACCGTGCACCAGACGGTGAGCGAAAGCGGTAGCGCACCACACATGGTGTTGATGGAAAGGGTTTTGAGTGGACTCCGTCGGCTATAGCGCCCCCCGGCTCGGCACCCCGCCGCAGGCCGCGAGTCGCGCCGGAACCACGTCTACCTCGGCGAAGATCGTGGTGGCCGGTGGTTTCGGCGTCGGCAAGACGACCTTCGTCGGTTCGGTGTCGGAGATCGTGCCGCTGACCACCGAGGCGGTGATGACCGAGGCGAGTCGCGGTGTCGACGACCTGGGCGCGACGCCGAACAAGGCCACCACCACCGTGGCGATGGACTTCGGTCGCATCACGCTGGCCTCGGACCTGATCCTGTACCTGTTCGGCACCCCGGGCCAGCAGCGGTTCTGGTTCATGTGGGACGACCTGGTCAAGGGTGCGATCGGCGCGGTCGTGCTGGTGGACACCCGCCGGCTGGCCGACTCGTTCTCGGCGATCGACTTCTTCGAGGACCGCGGTCTGCCTTACACGGTCGGGGTGAACTGCTTCGACGGGCAGATGCTGCACTCCATCGAGCAGGTCCGCGAGGCGATGGCGATCGGGCCGGACGTGCCGATGGCCCCGTGCGACGCCCGCGACCGCGAGTCCACCAAGCGCACGCTGATCGGTCTGGTGGAGCACGCGATGCGCCACTGGGCTTCGCGCCAGATGGGTTGAGGCACCGGGGTGCGCGCGGTCGCACCCCGGTTCACCCGGGAACTCGCCGTGCTGCCCGCCTGCCGGGGTGGCGGGTCAGCGGGCGGTTCTGTCCACAAGGGACGCTGAACCGGGTTCTGCTCAGCACTGGGCGAACGGCGTCGCCATCATGGCGAGGCACCTGCCACGGCGATCGCCTTTCCGCTCAACCCGGCCCCGGCGGGCATGCGGCTCATCCAGTCGATCACGTTCTTCAGCGCCGCCGGGGTCGCGGCGTTGTGCTCCGGCGCCGCGATCAGCAGCCCGTCGGCCTGCAGGATCTGCTGGTGCAGGTCGTGCACGGCGGTCGGCGGGTTCTGCTCCAAGTCCTGGTTGTACAGCGGCAGATCGCCCAGCCCGGGTGGACGTGCACGGACATCGAGCTCGACGCGAGGTCGCGCCGGTCAGCGCTTGCGGGCGACTCCGCCCAGGAGGTTGTGGGATGCGGCGCTGGGCTCGGTCAGGAGCGGGCCGTCGGGCCACCAGTCGAAGAGGTAGGCCAGGCCCGGTTCGATCATCTCCAGGCCGCGGAACAGCTCGGCGATCTCCTCGCGGCGCCGGTAGAAGCAGCTGCCCATCATCTCGTTGAAGCGCGCCTCGGACTCGACCGCCAGCTCGGCGCTGTAGCTGCCGTCCGCCGGGTTGTGCAGGTGCGAGATCGCGATGTAGGAGCCCGGCGCCAGCGCATCCACGTAGGACTGCATGATCTGGCCCGGATCCTCCTCGTCGGTCACGTGGTGCAGCGTGTTGCACTGGATCAGCCCGACCGGACGGCTCAGGTCCAGGTGCTTGGTGACCGCCGGGTCGCTCAGGATAGCCGCCGGATCGCGCAGGTCGCCCATCACGAAGTGGGTGTAGTCGTTCTCCTCCAGCAGCGCGCGGCCGTGCGCCGCCACCGACGGGTCGTTGTCGACGTAGACGACCTTCGCCTCGGAGTTGAGGCGCTGCGCCGCCTGGTGGGTGTTCTCCGCGGTCGGCAAGCCGGAGCCGAGGTCCAGGAACTGGTCGATCCCGGCACCACCGGCCATGAAGCGGACCACCCGGATCAGCCAGGCCCGGCACAACCTGCCGACCTCGATGGCCTCAGGGGCGATCTCCTGGATCTGCCGCAGGACCTGCCGGTCCACCTCGAAGTTGTCCTTGCCGCCGACGAACGCGTCGTAGACCCGCGCGATGCTGGGCTTGGAGGTGTCGATCTGCGGCCGGTCAACTTCTGCCATGTCGTGGATCCGCTCGGTCCGAGGTGGGAAACGATCTAGCCCAGGGTAAGCGCCCCGGACTGCCTGGTAAACACCTATCACCTGCTGGCTTCGGTGATGTGCACGGCCTTTTCGGCGCTGTCCGGCTCGGCGAAGGCCAGCAGCCGGTGGCCTTCCTCGATCAAGGCGTCCGCGTCCTCTTCGGACATCTCCTGGTAGGGGGAGATGGTCAGCGTCGCGGTGCCGTTCTGCCGCTCGACCTGCCAGGTGCCGTGCAGGAACCCGTCCACCAGGATCGTGCCGGGAAGCACCGCGTTCTTCACGCTGAACAGGCGCTTCCTGGCTTCCGGGGACATGACGCGGGTGCGGTCCTGGTGGGAGAGCAGCAGGTTGTCGAACGGCGCGAGGAACCGCGGCGGGCTCGGCAGGTCCGGGTCGGGGAGCGGGGCGTCGGGCAGGTCGAGCAGCTCGCGGCCGTTCTCGTCGCGGAAGCTGCGCAGGTCCAGGCCCGCCACCACTTCCTTCAGGCGGGTCAGACCGGACCAGGTCTGCATGTCCGCGACGGAGGCCGGGCCGAACGCGGCGAGGTAGCGGAGCAGCACCTCCCCGGTCGAAGGCTCGGCGAGCGGGCGGCCGAGCCAGGTTTCGGCCGTCGCGTAGACCGGCTGGCCGCTGCGGCCCCAGATCGCCCGCGGCGGGATCTGCACCAGCGGCAACAGGTTCCGCACGGCGAAAGCCAGCGCCGCCGGGGAGCGGTCGGGCCAGCGCTCGGCGAGCAGCGGGCGCAACTGGGCTGCGCTGCGGGGCTGCTCGTCCAGCAGCTCCCGGCCGGCAGCGGCGACCTCGGCCAGGTCCAGCCCGGCGAACTCACCGCGGTGCTGGGTGTTGGCGTGCACGTTGCGGTCCAGGAACGGCTGCACCATCGGCCGCAGGTGCAAGCAGTCCTCGGCGGAGACCAGGTGCACCGTGCCGCGCATCAGCACGATGCGGACCACGCTCCGGTCCAGCAGTCGCTGCGCCAGGTCATCGGGCTGGAAGTCGATCAGGCGGCTCCACAGGCCGAAGTACGGCGGGAACGGCGCCTGCGCCTGCATCCCGACCAAGTGCTCCACCGCCTCGATCGGCGACTTCTCCGATCGGTGCAGCAGGAGCTGCCGCTGCAGCGTCGCGCGGTTGAGCTGGCGTTGGGTGAGGACGGGCATCGGTCTCCTTCCGCCGACGGGACAGTACGTGGGCGCACCGACATCCGGCGGTGGCAGACTGACCGCGATGAGCGGAGCGGTTTTGGTCCTCGGGGGCCGCAGTGAGATCGGCGTGGCGGTCGCGGAGCGCCTGGTCAAGCAGGGACGCACCAAGGTGGTGCTGGCGGCGCGGCGGTCCGCGGACCTCGACGCCGAGGAAGCGCTGCTCCGCGAGGTGGGCGCGACCGAGGTGGCGCGGGCGGAGTTCGACGCGGACGACGTGAGCAGCCACGAGCAGCTGCTGCGCGGCATCGTCGACGAGCACGGCCCGATCGACGTCGCGGTGACGGCCTTCGGACTGCTCGGCGACCAGGAACGAGCGGAACGCGAAGCGGCGCACGCGATCGAGATCGTGCACACCGACTACGTCGCGCACATCAGCGTCCTGACCCACCTGGCGAACCTGCTGCGCCAGCAGGGCAGCGGCCGGATCGTGGTGTTCTCGTCCGTGGCCGGGGTGCGGGTGCGCCGCGCGAACTACGTGTACGGCTCGGCGAAGGCCGGGCTCGACGGCTTCGCCAACGGACTGTCCGACGCCCTGGTCGGCAGCGGGGTGGAACTGCTGATCGTGCGGCCGGGATTCGTCATCGGCCGGATGACCCAAGGCATGAGCCCGGCGCCGTGGTCGAGCACGCCCGACCAGGTCGCCGACGCGACCGTCTCGGCGCTCCGCCGGGGGCGTCGAGTGGTGTGGGTCCCGGGAATCCTGCGCTGGGTGTTCGCCGCGATGCGCCTGGTCCCGCAGGCCATCTGGCGCCGCATGCCCCGCTGATCCCCGCAGCTCCGGGCTCTGCGGCTGCGGTCGTCGGCCGGGCTCCTCGAAATTCAATGGAAATCGGATCTCCGATTTCCATTGAAATTGCGGAAGTTCTCCACAGGATCCGGAACCTGTCCCCAGGTCTCAGTGTGTCGGGATCTGACACGCCGGTGCTGTGTCCGGGCGGGTCTGCAGTTTCAATTGAAACTGCGATCCGTCGTGGGTGGGGTTTGCAGTTTCAATTGAAACTGTGGTTCCGGGTCACTCGAAGGTGGTTGTGTCGAGTGCGAGGTGGTTGCGGAGGGCCGTGGTTCCGGTGGGGGTGAGGCGGACCGCCCGGCTGGTGCCGATCCGCTTGATCCAGCCGCGGGCGAGGAAGCTGCGCAGCAGGTGCGCGCCCGCGCTGCCCGCCAGGTGGGAGCGGCGTTCGGTCCAGTCCAGGCACGGGCGGGCCAGCGGGCGGCGGGTGCCGCGGAGGTCCGCTTCGGCGATGCCCAGTGTGCCGGTCAGCCAGGTGAAACCGCTGTCGGTGAGGGCGAATCCGTCGGTCTGGTCGAGGAGTCCGGCCGTGGTCATGGCGTCGGTGATCGCCACGCCGAGGCGACCGGCGAGGTGGTCGTAGCAGGTGCGGCCGTTGGCCAGCGCCGCCGAGGCGCTGACCGCGCGCAGCCCGGTCGGTGGTTGCCGAGTCGGGCCCAGGTGGCTGATGAACGACTCGAGGAGATCGGCGACCTGCGCGTCCGCCAGCTGCACGTAGCGGTGCCTGCCTTGCCGGCGTTCGGCGAGCAGACCGCCCTCGACCAGCCGGTTCAGGTGCTCGCTGGCTGAAGACGCCGCGACTCCCGCGTGCCCGGCCAGCTCGGTCGCGGTCCACGCGCGCCCGTCCAGCAACGCCAGGCAGAAGGCCGCCCGCGTCGGGTCGGCGAGCAGTCCGGCGAGCCGGGCCACGTCGCGTTCGATGGTCATGCGGCCATTCTGCGTCGACGACGCTTCGGCCGTCACCGAAGCGTTGCGGTCCTACCGTGGCGGCATGTCGGGAGAATTCCACGCACTCCACCAGGACGGGCTGCTGTTGCTGCCGAACGCCTGGGACTTCGCCTCCGCCGCAGCGCTCGTCGACGAAGGCTTCGCCGCGATCGGCACGACCAGCCTCGGGGTGGCCGCCGCGCACGGCGAACCGGACGGGGAGGGGCGCACCCGTGCGCAGACGGTCGAGCTCGCCCGGCGACTGGTCGACCTGCCCCGCCCGATCAGCGTCGACGTCGAGACCGGGTTCGGCGATCCGGCCGGGATCGCCGAGGAGCTCGCCGAGCTGGGCGTTGCCGGGATCAACCTGGAGGACGGTCTCGGCGACCCCGCCCACCAGCAGGAACTCATCGCCGAGGTGAAGCGGCGCGCGCCAGGCCTCTTCCTCAACGCGCGCACCGACACCTACTGGCTCGGGCAACCGTCGCTCAGCGACACGATCGACCGCGCGCAGCGCTACGCGGCGGCTGGGGCGGACGGTGTCTTCGTGCCGGGTATGAGCGCTGCTGACGACATCCGCGCGCTGGTGGACGCGGTCGGCGTGCCGGTCAACATCCTCTTCCAGCCGGGGCACCGCATCGAGGAGCTCGCCGCGCTCGGCGTTCGGCGGGTGAGCATGGGCTCGCTGCTATACCGCGCGGCACTGCACAGCGCCGTCACGACTGCGCGTGCCGTTCGCGATGGTTCCCCCGTGCCGTCGGGCGTTCCGGGTTATTCAGCTGTGCAGGACTACGTCGTCGGTGGTCGGCGACGCGGTTCCGGCGGTTTCCAGTGACCGCCGTCCGGGCCGGTCGGGTGCGACACCCCGGCGCCGAGGTAGCTGCGGAACCAGTCGGCGGCGAGCTCCGCGACCCGTTCCAGCGCACCGGGTTCCTCGAACAGGTGACCGGCGTGCGGCACGATCTCGATCTTGACGTCGGTCAGCGGTAGCGAGGTGAGCAGCTCGACCGCCTGGCGGTTGAGGTTGAGCACCTCGCGGTCGTCGCCGCCGACGATCAGCAGCGTCGGGGCCTGCACCGAATCCAGCCCTTCACCGGCGAGATCGGGACGACCGCCGCGCGACACCACAGCGGCCACGCGGTCCGGCCGTCGTCCGGCGGCCTTCAGCGCGGCGGCCGCGCCGGTGCTGGCGCCGAACAGCCCGACCGGCATGCGCTTGGTCGACTCCCAGGCGCTGAGCTGGTCGATCGCGGGTACCAGGCGTTCGGCGAGCAGGTCGATGTCGAAGCGCAGTTCGTGGGTGTGTTGGTCGAACTTGGCCTCCTCGGGGGTGAGCAGGTCGAGCAGCATGGTGCCGAATCCGGCGCCCTGCAGCGATTCCGCGACGGCGCGGTTGCGGGGGCTGTGCCGGGAACTCCCGGAACCGTGCGCGAACAGGACCACCGCCCGAGCAGGCGGTGGCACGACGAGATCCCCTTCGAGGTCGCCCCCGGGGGTCTTGACGATCACCGGCTCGGTCGCGAGTTGAACCATGTGAGCCTCCTCCAGTTCCGCAGGCTCCGACTACCCACCAGCCACAACCCCGACACGCGAGAAGATTGAGGTTTTCCATCCTCGTTTTGCGTGGCGGTGCGGGTGGCGGAACCTCAGCGCCCGCCTGGACTCCGGGTGCCCGACTTGATGTATGGCCAATACACGGCAGTCGGGCCGTCCTCGCCAGGCGAACGCTGAGGACCCGCGGCGGTGCAAGCGCCGAGGGTGGGTTATGCGCCTGGCGGCGCATGCGACCCTCGCCGCGCGGTGCCGGTCGTGCTTCGCGGTCGCAGGCCGGACAGGACGCAAATTCCAT